>NZ_BAAAQN010000042.1:0-112041 GCF_039531695.1 Catenulispora yoronensis | reverse complement strand
TTTTGGTTTGTTCTCCTCGGTCACGTCGGCAGGGCTTTGCCTACAGTACCGCCGACCAGGTGTCAAGTTCATGCAAGCCCAACCGCAGCGCTAGAACAACAAGGTTCCGGCATGGACTTGATACCTGGGCGGCGGTGCTGTACCCGTAGGGCTGCCGACGTGAGCGAGGGGAACAAACCCCCACCCCACAAACCGCCAGCGCAGAGACTAACCAGACCCACCTATGGAGCAGCGCCAGTTCTCCGAGGGATCAGAGGCCCTCGCCGGAGGCGCCTGCCTTACCCAGCTCTTGACTTTGACTGGCTTTTGACTGGCTTTTGACTGGCTTTTAACCGAATTCAAACCACTCGCCCCACCCCACCCCCACCCAACTCCCCACCCCACCCAACTCCCCACCCACCCCACCAAATCAACTATCAAACCGCACAAACAACCCCCGCTGATCCGCCCCCGCCAACAACGCCAGCAGCGACAAAGACCGCAGCAGCTGCCCACACCGATAAGCGTCCCACCCACCATCCGCCGCCCCGTCGGCCGCCGCCCAGCGCTCGGCCAGTGCATCCACGTCGTGGTCGCTGAGGTGCGCCAGGCGGGAGCCCAGGGCTGGGCGGACTGGTAGCAGCACTGTTCCGCCGTTGTCGTCCGGGCCCTCGTGGGCGGGGGTCAGTACCGCTTCGCGGACCTCGGCGGGGTCGTTGCCGGTGACCAGCAGGTCCAGGTCGATGAGTTGAGCGGGATCCAGGTCGCCGGCGGCGACGGTGTCGAGCGCGGCGAGCATCGCGGTGGGGTCGGCGTGGGTGGCGGCCACCACGGCCAGCTCGTCGGGGCTCGCGGCGAAGAACACGGTCGGCACGGGCGGGCTCCAGAAGGTCACCGGTCACCGGGCGGCGCTCGGGGGAGTTGAACGGGGTGGTGCTGGTCACAATATCGGCGGTGCGGGCTCCTGGCCCGCGCATTCACCACCCCAACGGGTGATGTCGATCCGGGCGGTTCGTTAGGGTCGTGCCATGCAGCAACCCCCGCGCGCCACCGGAATCGGCTCCCTGCCCGGCACCGACATCGGCGCGGCCCACCGCCTGGTCTTCGACGAGCTCCCGGATCTGCCCTTCCTGCCCGAGCTGCCGGCCCGCGGCGTCGGGGCCGATCTGACCGGCCGCGGCACCGCGCTGCTGGTCGAGCTGTACGCGGAGGTGCAGCCCAGCGGGTGGCGCCTGGCCGACCGGCCGGGCCGGGACGCCCGCCGCGCCGCCGCGTTCCTGCGCCAGGACCTGGACGTCCTGGAGGAGAACGCCCAGGACTTCACCGGCACCCTGAAGGTCCAGGCCGTCGGCCCCTGGAGCCTGGCCGCCACCCTGGAGCTGCGCCACGGCGACCGCATGCTCTCCGACCTCGGCGCGGTGCGCGAGCTGTCCGAGTCGCTGACCGAGGGCCTGCGGCTGCACCTGGCCGACGTCCGCAAGCGGGCCCCGCGCGCCGAGGCGATCCTGCTCCAGCTCGACGAGCCGGCCCTGCCCGGCGCGCTGCGGGGCACCGTCCCCACCGCCAGCGGCTTCGGACGCCTGCGGGCCGTGGAGGAGCCGGTGGCCCGCGACGTGCTGGGCAAGCTGATCCAGGCCGTGCACGACGCCGGCGCGACCGCCGCCGTCCACTGCTGCGCCCCCGACGTCCCGGTCGAGCTGCTGCGCACAGCCGGCGCCGACCACATCTCCTTCGACGCCTCGCGCCTGGAGGTCGACTCCCGCCGCGACGAGCAGCTCGGCGAGGCGATCGAGGCCGGCGTCGGCCTGCTGCTGGGCGTGGTCCCGACCCTGGAGCCGCCGCGCGTCCCGGGCGTCAACCAGCTCCTGGACAAGGTCCTGTCCCTGACCCGGATCGGCTTCTCCCCGCGGCAGCTGGCCGAGGCGGTGACGATCACCCCGACCTGCGGCCTGGCCGGCGCCACCCCGCCCTGGGCCCGCCAGGCCCTGATCCTCGCCCACCGGACCGCCGACGCGCTGGCCGACAAAGCCGCCTGAACTGCGGGAGTGTCAGTGGCCGGCGGTAGATTCAGTGGTGTCAGCAAGGCCACGACAGTGAGGTGACGCGTTGTCCGCGACGGATGAGACCATCGCCCCGACCCCGGCCCAGCGCCACGCAGCCCTGGCCGAGGAGATCGAGGACGCCCGCTACCGGTACTACGTCCTCGACGCGCCGACGCTCAGCGACGCCGAGTTCGACGTCAAGCTCCGGCAGCTGGAGGCCATCGAGCAGGAGCACCCGGAGCTGCGGACCCCGGACTCCCCGACCCAGAAGGTGGCCGGCAACTACGAGACCGAGTTCACCTCGGTGCCGCACCTGGAGCGGATGCTCTCGCTGGACAACGCCTTCACCGCCGAGGAGCTCAAGCTCTGGGCCGACCGCGTGGAGAAGGAGCTCGGCGGCCTGCCGGACCTGCTGTGCGAGCTGAAGGTCGACGGCCTGGCGATCAACCTGCTCTACCAGAACGGCAAGCTGGTCCGGGCCCTGACCCGCGGCGACGGCCGCACCGGCGAGGACATCACCCCGAACGCCCGCACCATCGCCTCGATCCCCCAGACCCTGACCGGCACCGCCGAGTTCCCGGTACCGGAGCTGGTCGAGGTGCGCGGCGAGGTCTACTTCGCGGTCAAGGCCTTCGACGAGTGGAACGAGAAGATCCTCGCCGAGACCGGCCGCTCCTACGCCAACCCCCGCAACGCCGCCGCCGGCTCGCTGCGCCAGAAGGACCCGCGCGTCACCGCGCAGCGCCCCCTGTCGATGGTGGTGCACGGCATCGGCGCCCGCAAAGGCTTCACCCCGAAGTCCCAGTCGCACTCCTACCAGGCCCTGCGCTCCTGGGGCCTGCCCACCTCCGACCGGGTCAAGGTCGTCACCACCCTGAAGGACGTCCAGAAGTTCATCGACCACTACGGCAAGCACCGGCACGACGTCGAGCACGAGATCGACGGCGTCGTGGTGAAGGTCGACGACCTGGCCATCCAGGGCCGCCTGGGCAGCACCTCCCGGGCCCCCCGCTGGGCCATCGCCTTCAAGTACCCGCCGGAGGAGGTGACCACCAAGCTGCTGGACATCCAGGTCCAGATCGGCCGCACCGGCCGGGCCACGCCCTACGCGATCATGGAGCCGGTCACCGTCGCCGGCTCCACGGTCCGCAACGCCACCCTCCACAACCAGGAGATCGTGGTGAAGAAGGGCCTGCTGATCGGCGACACGGTGATCCTGCGCAAGGCCGGCGACGTCATCCCGGAGATCGTCGGCGCGGTCCAGGACCTGCGCGACGGCACCGAGCGCCCGTTCGTGATGCCGGAGAAGTGCCCGGACTGCGCCACCGATCTGGCCCCGCAGAAAGAGGGCGACATCGACCTGCGCTGCCCGAACTCGCAGTTCTGCCCGGGCCAGATCCGCGAGCGCATCGACTTCATGGGCAGCCGCAACGCGCTGGACATCGAAGCCCTGGGCTTCGAGTCGGCGGTGGCCCTGACCCAGCCGGCCGCCGGCACCGCTCCGGTGCACGACGAGGGCGACCTGCTGGGCCTGCGGATCGAGGACCTCGCCGAGCTGAGGATGCCGCACACCAAGCGCGGCGCCGACGCCAAGCCCGGCGAGACCGAGCTGGTCCCGTACTTCTACACCAAGGGCACGCCCAAGAAGCCCAGCGTCCCGACCGCCACCACCGAGCTGCTGATGCAGCAGCTGGAGCTGATCAAGACCGACCGGCCGCTGTGGCGCTACCTGGTCTCGCTGTCGATCCGGCACGTCGGCCCGACCGCGGCCCGGGTCCTGGCCCGCGAGTTCCCGTCCTTCGAGGCGCTGGCCGGCGCCACCGAGGACGAGCTCAAGGCGGCCGAGGGCATCGGCCCGACGATCGCCGCGGCCATCGTCGAGTGGTTCGCCGTGGACTGGCACCGGGAGATCATCCGCAAGTGGCAGGACGCCGGCGTGGTGCCTGTTGTGGAGTCCGCCCCCGAGGGTCCGAGGCCTCTTGAGGGATTGAGTGTGGTCGTAACGGGCACATTGGCCGGATTCACCCGGGACGGCGCGGCCGAGGAGCTGACCGGTCGCGGGGCCAAGGTCAGCGGCTCGGTGTCCAAGAAGACCTCGTTCGTGGTGGTCGGTGACAACCCCGGAACCAAATACGACAAGGCCTTGACGCTGGGGGTCAAGGTCCTGGATGAAGCCGGTTTCAAGGTCCTGCTGGAATCCGGTCCGGACGCGGCGGCGGCTACAGTGGTGGAAGCAGGAGCCTGACACCGCCGTCGGGTAAGGCGTCAAGTCCCAGGCGAAACCTTTACGGTCCGTCTCTGGTCGGCGACGTTCCGATACGGCAGTATTGCAGCGTCAGAGGAGCTTGTGCGCGCGTGCACCGACGAGACCGGTACGGGAGGGTCCGCTCCATGCACCGACCGTTCGAGCCGGAGTACGGCCCGAAGGCCGATCCCGGGCGCCTGTACGCATTCGTCGCCGTCGTCAGCGCGGCCGGGATCACGATCCTGGCCGCGCTGCTGGTGTTGAACTGGAAGAGTTCGGGCCCGACCGCCGAGTCGATGCCGGCCCTGCTGATGACCATGTGCCTGGTCTTCCTGGGCGAGCTGCGGCCCCTGATGCGCCTGCAGCACACCAACCGCGAGGCCGCCACCACCACCGTGTTCACCATCGCCCTGCTGATGCTGGCCGGCTGGCCGCTGGCGGCGATGGTGCAGGCCGCGGCCTCGGTGGTGGGCGGCGCCGCCGGGCGCAAGACCTGGTGGCGGACGCTCTACAACGTCTCGCAGTTCACCCTCTCGCTCGGCGCGGCCTGCCTGGTGCTCCAGCTGTTCGACATCGTCCCGACCCCCAACCGGCCCTGGGCGCCGAGCGTCACCTACCTGGCCGCGATCCTGCTGGCCGGCGTGGCCTACTTCGCGGTGAACCTGTTCCTGGTCTGGCAGGCGGTGGCGATCTGGACCGGCGTCTCGCTGCGCGCCATCGCGCTGCGGGAGTGGAAGGTCGAGCTGCAGGTGGTCGGCGCCTCGGTGGTGCTGGCCCCGCTGATCACCGTGGTGATGCGGCACGAGCCCTACCTGATCGTGCTGTTCATCCCGATCCTGCTGGTCTTCTATCGCAGCGCCCTGGCCTTCGACGAGAGCGAGTGGCAGTCGCTGCACGACCCGCTGACCGCGCTGCCCAACCGCAAGGCGCTGCGCCGCCAGGCCGAACTGCTGCTCGGCTCGCCCGGCGATCCGGACCAGGGCGGCCTGTCCTCGCTGTACGCCACCGGCCGCTCCCCGGCGGCGATGTCCTTCCCGGCCGGCCGCATCGGCCTGTTCCTGCTGGACCTGGACCGGTTCAAAGAGGTCAACGACACCCTGGGCCACGCCGCCGGCGACGAGCTGATCCGCGAGGTGGCGCACCGGCTGTCCTCGGCGGTGCGGGCCGAGGACATGGTGGCCCGGCTCGGCGGCGACGAGTTCGCGGTGCTGCTGCCCGGCCTGCCGGACGTGGAGGCGGCCCAGCAGCTGGCCCAGCGCCTGCTGGACGCGGTCGCGGTCCCGTTCCGGCTGCACGGCTTCACCCTGGACGTGGAGGCCTCGCTCGGCATCGCGCTGCACCCCGACGACGCCCGCCAGTACGACGTGCTGCTCCGGCACGCCGACGTGGCGATGTACGAGGCCAAGCGCAGCAAGGCCGGCTACGTCCGCTACGACCCGGCCCGGGACCGCAACAGCCCGGACCGGCTGGCGCTGCTGTCCGATCTGCGCCGGGCGCTGGAGACCGGCCGGATCGAGGTGCACTACCAGGCGCAGGCCTCGTTCCGGGACGAGCGGGTGGTCGGGGTGGAGGCGCTGGCCCGCTGGCGGCACCACACCCGCGGCGCGATCTCGCCGGAGACGTTCGTGAAGCTGGCCGAGTCCAGCGGCCTGATGCCCCGGCTGACCGACTACATCCTCGACGTGGCGCTGCGCCAGGCGGCGCAGTGGTGGCGGTCCGGCTACGGCGTCCCGATCGCGGTGAACGTCTCCCTGCGCGACATCGAGAACCCCGGCTTCACCGAACTGGTGGCGCGCAAGCTGGCGCAGCACCGGGTGCGGCCCGAGGCGCTGCGGCTGGAGATCGCCGAGCGGGTCCTGGTCGGCGACGCCCAGACCGCGCGCACCACGCTGCTGGGCCTGTCCAAGATGGGCGTGCGGCTGTCCCTGGACGACTTCGGGACCGGCTACGCCTCGCTGCTGACCCTGCGCCGGCTGCCCTTCGACGAGATCAAGATCGACCGGTCCTTCGTCAGCGGTCTGGGCTACGACACCGACGACGCGGCCATCGTGCGCTCGACCATAGACCTGGCGCACTCGCTGGGCCTGCGGGTGGTGGCCGAGGGGGTCGAGGACCCGGCCACCTGGTCGGCCCTGGAGGGCTACGGCTGCGACGAGGCACAGGGCTGGCTCGTCTCGAAGGCGTTGCCGGCCGGCGAGATCTGCGCGCTGCTCGCCGAGCGGGTGCCGACGTCCGCTCCGTCGGCCCCGCAGGTGCCGTCGGCGAAGGGACCGGCGGGGGCGAAGGCCGCGCCGTCGGCCTCGGCGAACCCGTCCTCGGTGCTGAAGGGATCGTCGGTGCCGAAGGGGACGGCGGCCTCGAAGCCGCCGTCCGCGAACCCGGCGCGGAACAGCCCGCCGGAGCAGTTGTCGGCGTGACCCGCACGACCGCGATGCCGGGTGCGCCGCTCGCAGTCGGCGTCCGGCGAATAGCGTGAGCGGGTGGACATCCTTCGCTACACGGCCTTCACCACTGATCCCGCCGGCGGCAACCCAGCCGGCGTCGTCCTGGACGCCCGGGGCGTGGACGACGCCGCGATGCTCGCGGCCGCCGCCGAAGTCGGCTACTCCGAGACCGCATTCCTGTTTCCGCAGGAGGGCCGGCACATGGCGCTGCGCTTCTTCAGCCCGCTGGCCGAGGTGTCGTTCTGCGGCCACGCCACCATCGCCACCGCCGTTGCCTACGCCGAGCGGCACGGCGTCGGCGACCTGACGTTCGAGACCCCCGCCGGCACCGTGCGGGTGCACACGCGGTCCGACGCCGACTCCGGTCAGGTCACCGCGACGCTGGTCAGCGTTCCGCCACGCCTGGAGCCGCTCGACGAGAACACCCTCGCCGCGCTCCTGGCCGCGCTCCGCTGGCAGCCCGAGGACCTGGATCCCGCCCTGCCGCCACGGGTGGCGTACGGCGGCGCATGGCACCCGATCATCGCCGCCGCCGACCGGTCGCGGCTGGCCCGCCTCGACTACGCCATGGACGAGCTCGGCCCGCTGATGGCCGAGCGCGACTGGACGACGGTCGATCTCGTGTGGCGCGAGTCGCCGACCGTCTTCCACGCCCGCAACCCGTTCCCGCCCGGCGGGGTCTACGAGGACCCGGCCACCGGCGCGGCGGCGGCAGCCTTCGGCGGCTACCTGCGAGAGCTGGGCCTGGTCGCCCCGCCGACCACAGTCACCGTCTATCAGGGCTTCGACCTGGGACGACCCAGCACCCTGACGGTCGGGATCCCGGAGGGCGCCGAGGGGATCTCGGTCACCGGCACGGCGGTCGCCCTGGGGTAATGCCGTAGGCGAATCCTGGGCCGCGGCGAGCTACCCTGAGTGCCAAGCCTGATTCGCTGCATCGGGGCGGGCGGGGACTCAGGGAATCCGGGCGCTGCTGGGGGGACCACGTGAGCATCGGATCGACCGGGGCTGGCCACGCGCGCCCCGAACTGCTGGTCGGCGGCCGCTACCGCTTGCTGCGCCGCCTCGGCTCCGGCGGCTACGGCCGCGTGTGGCTGGCCCACGACACCGCGCTCGCGGTCGACGTCGCGGTCAAGGAGGTGCTGCTGCCGCCCTCGCTGACCGCCGACGAACAGGCCACCCGCCTGGCGCGCGCCGAACGCGAGGCCCGCAACGCCGCCCGGCTGCGCGGCCACCCGAACGTCGTGGCCGTGTACGACGTGGTGATCGAGGACGGCGTGCCGTGGACCGTGATGCAGCTGGTCCACGGCCGCTCGCTCCAGGAGCAGGTGGAGTCCGGCGGACCGCTCACCCTCGACCAGGCCACCCGCGTCGCCGAGGCCCTGCTGCGCGCCCTCGACGCCGCGCACCGCGTGGGACTGCTGCACCGCGACGTGAAGCCGGCCAACGTGATGCTCGCCGACGACGGCTCGGTGCTGCTGACCGACTTCGGCATCGCCGTCTCCACCGGCGACCCGGGCCTGACCGCGGCCGGCGCGGTGGTCGGCTCGGCGGAGTACCTGGCCCCGGAACGCGTGCGCGGCCAGGAAGCGGGCCCGCCCTCGGACCTGTTCTCCCTCGGCGTGACACTCTACGAGGCGGTCGAGGGCCTTTCGCCCTTCCGCCGCGCCGAGACCGCCGCCAGCTTCGGCGCGGTGCTGCTCGACCAGGCGCCGATGATGAGCCACGCGCCGGGGGCGCTCGGCGACGTCGTCCGAGGCCTGATGCTCAAGGAGCCGGAGCAGCGGCTGACCGCCGAGGCCGCGCTGGCGCTGCTCGGGAGCGGGCAGACGACGGGGTCGCTGTCGAAGTTCACGGAGCCGCCGGTGCCTGCGTCGCCCCAGTACCAGCAGCAGCCGTTCCCCGCCGCCGCACCTACCGCCGCACCTACCGCCGCACCCGCCGCCGCACCCGCCGCCGCACCCGCCGCCCAGCCCGGCGGCCCCGGCCACCACCCCTGGCCCGCCGCCCCGCCGACCGTGGCCGCCGCGTACCCGAACGCCCCCTATCCGAACACTCCCTATCCGAACGCCCCCTATCCCAACACTCCCTATCCGAACACCCCCGGCTACCACCAACTCTTCCAACCCTCGGGTCCCGACCCGGCCCGCGCCCTCGTCCCTCTCCTCCTCATCGCCTACCTCGCCGTGGTCGCCTTCCTCCCCGCCGTCACCATCCCGGCCGACCTCTCCGCCACCGGCGCCGAGGCCACCACCCGCACCTGGCAGCTTTTCCGCTGGTTCCCCAACGAACCCGGCGGCCTGAAGGCCGCGACCGCCATCCAGCTCCTCGCCATCGCCGCCGTCCTCGCCCTCCTCCCGGCCCTCACCCCGCGCCCCGGCGCCGGCCCACGCGTCCTGGCCTACCTCGCGGTCGCGCTCGCCGGCGGCCTCGAACTCTTCACCGACCTGCACTACGGCGGCCCCTGGACCGCCCACCTCCCGATCGGACCCGGCTACTGGTGCTTCTGGCTCGGCCTCGGCGCGCTCGCGGTCGCGGTGCTGGCGCGCGACACGGTGACGCGGCGGCGACGGAAAGTCGGCTGACGTCCCGCTACTAGGATGGCTACGGTTGAACTAGACCCCAGTCCACACCGTAGGGATCCGTGCTTATGCCCGCTATCACCCGTGAAGAGGTCGCGCATCTGGCGCGGCTGTCACGGCTCGACCTGTCCGACGACGAGCTCGCTCACTACGCCGGGCAGCTCGACGACATCCTCGGTTCGGTGGCCCGTGTCAGCGAGGCCGTGCAGCAGCTCGGCCAGGGCCAGGACATCCCGCCGACCTCGCACGCGCTGCCGCTGGTCAACGTCACCCGGCCGGACGTGGAGCGTCCGTGCCTGGACCCGGCCGACGTGCTGAGCCAGGCCCCGGCGGCGCAGGACCAGCGGTTCCGCGTGCCGCGGATCCTGGGGGAGGACTGACATGGCTCTCGACGGTGACCTGACCAGGAACACCGCGGCCGATCTGGCCGCCGCCATCAAGACCGGCGACGTCTCGGCGACCGAGGTGGCGCAGGCCCACCTGGAGCGCATCGCCAAGGTCGACGAGAAGGTCAACGCCTTCCTGCACGTCGACACCGAGGGCGCGCTGGCCAAGGCGGCCGAGGTGGACGCCAAGCGGGCCCGCGGCGAGCAGCTCGGCCCGCTGGCCGGCGTGCCGCTGGCGCTGAAGGACGTCTTCACCATGAAGGGCGTCCCCACCACCTGCGGCTCCAAGATCCTGGAGGGCTGGCGGCCCCCGTACGACGCCACCGTGACCGGCCGGCTGCGCGCGGCCGACGTCGTCATCCTCGGCAAGACCAACATGGACGAGTTCGCGATGGGCTCCTCCACCGAGAACTCCGCCTACGGCCCGACCCGCAACCCCTGGGACCTGACCCGGATCCCCGGCGGCTCCGGCGGCGGCTCCTCGGCCAGCCTGGCCGCCTTCGAGGCGCCGCTGGCCATCGGCACCGACACCGGCGGCTCGATCCGCCAGCCGGCGGCCGTCACCGGCACCGTCGGCGTGAAGCCCACCTACGGCGGCGTCTCCCGCTACGGCCTGGTGGCCTTCTCCTCCTCCCTGGACCAGGGCGGACCGTGCGCCCGCACCGTGCTCGACGCCGCGCTGCTGCACGCCGCGATCGCCGGCCACGACCCGCTGGACTCCACCTCGATCGACCAGCCGGTCCCGGACGTCGTCGGCGCCGCGCGCCGGGCGGACGTCAAGGGCATGAAGATCGGCGTGGTGAAGCAGTTCGACGGCGACGGCTACCAGGACGGCGTCCGGACCCGCTTCCACGAGTCCGTGGACCTGCTGCGCGAACTCGGCGCCACGGTCGTGGAGGTGGACTGCCCCTCGTTCGACTACGCGCTGGCGGCCTACTACCTGATCGCGCCGTCGGAGTGCTCCTCGAACCTGGCCCGCTTCGACGCCATGCGCTACGGGCTGCGGGTCGGCGACGACGGCGTCAACGGCGTCGAGGAAGTCATGGCCCTGACCCGCGAGGCCGGCTTCGGCCCCGAGGTGAAGCGCCGGATCATGCTCGGCACCTACGCCCTGTCCTCCGGCTACTACGACGCCTACTACGGCTCGGCCCAGCAGGTCCGCACCCTGATCATCCGCGACTTCGACCGGGCCTTCGCCGACGTCGACGTCCTGGTCTCGCCGACCACGCCGACCACCGCCTTCAAGATCGGCGAGCGCGCCGACGACCCGATGGCGATGTACCTGGCCGACCTGTGCACCATCCCGACCAACCTGGCGGGCAACGCCGGCATGTCGGTCCCGGTCGGCCTGGCCCCCGAGGACGGCCTGCCGGTCGGCCTGCAGATCATCGCCCCGGCCATGGCCGACGACCGGCTGTACCGGGTCGGCGGCGCGGTCGAGGCCGCGCTGGCCGCCCGATGGGGCCACCGGCTGCTCTCGGAGGTGCCGTCGCTGTGAGCCCGAAGAAGACCAAGAGCCGCGGCAAGCTCGGCACCCTGTTCGCGGTCGGCAGCTCGGTGACCCTGGCCCCGGTGCTGGCCCGCCGCTTCAAGGAGGCCCGCGCCAAGGGCGACAAGCTGGCGATCGCCGACGCCGCGGTGTCGGCGGCGGCGCTGGCCGTCGGAGTGTTGCAGGTACTGCGGGCGCGCAAGCGCGGTGGAAAGGCCGAGTCCTGAGATGAGCACGAGCACTGTGAACCTGCCCTCCTACGAGGAGGCGCTGGCCGCCTACGACCCGGTCATGGGCCTGGAGGTGCACGTCGAGCTGGGCACCGCCACCAAGATGTTCTGCGGCTGCCCCACCGGCTTCGGCGCCGACCCCAACACCCAGACCTGCCCGACCTGCCTGGGCCTGCCCGGCTCGCTGCCGGTGGTCAACGCCACCGCGATCGAGTCGGCGATCCGGATCGGGCTGGCGCTGAACTGCGAGATCGCGCCGTGGTGCCGGTTCGCCCGGAAGAACTACTTCTACCCGGACATGCCGAAGAACTTCCAGACCTCGCAGTACGACGAGCCGATCGCCTTCAACGGCTACCTGGACGTCGAGGCGGCCGGCCGGACCTGGCGCATCGAGATCGAGCGCGCGCACATGGAGGAGGACACCGGCAAGTCCACCCACGTCGGCGGCGCCACCGGGCGCATCCACGGCGCGGACTACTCGCTGGTCGACTACAATCGGGCCGGCATCCCGCTGATCGAGATCGTCACCAAGCCGATCACCGGCGCCGGCGAGCACGCCCCGGAGGTCGCCAAGGCCTACGTCGCCGAACTGCGCGAGCTGATCAAGGCGCTCGGCGTCTCCGAGGCCCGCATGGAGCTCGGCCAGATGCGCTGCGACGCCAACCTGTCGCTGCGCCCGCTGGGCACCGAGAAGTTCGGCACCCGCTCGGAGACCAAGAACGTCAACTCCCTGCGATCGGTGGAGCGCGCGGTCGTCTTCGAGATCCGCCGCCACGCCGCCGTGCTGAACGCCGGCGACAAGGTGATCCAGGAGACCCGGCACTTCCACGAGAACGACGGCACCACCTCCGCCGGCCGGGTCAAGGAGGAGGCGGAGGACTACCGCTACTTCCCGGAGCCCGACCTTGTCCCCGTGGCCCCGGACCGCGCCTGGGTCCAGGAGCTGCGCGGCACGCTGCCGGAGCTGCCCGGCACCCGCCGCAAGCGCCTGCAGGCCGAGTGGGAGGTCTCCGACCACGACATGCAGTCCATCCTCAACGCCGGCGCGGTCGACCTGATCGTCGAGACGGTGGCCCTGGGCGCCGCCGCCGACCAGGCCCGCAAGTGGTGGATGGGCGAGCTGGCGCGGCGCGCCAACGAGGACGAGGTCGAGCTCGGCGCGCTGCCCATCACCCCGGCGCAGGTCGCCGAGGTGGTGACGCTGACCGCCGCGGGCAAGCTGAACGACAAGCTGGCCCGCCAGGTGATCGAGGGCGTGCTGGCCGGCGAGGGCTCCCCGGAGGAGGTCGTGGCCAAGCGCGGCCTGGCCGTCGTCAGCGACGACGGGGCGCTGCTGGCCGCGATCGACGACGCCGTCGCCGCCTTCCCGGACGCCGCCGAGAAGGTGCGCGGCGGGAACCTGGGCCCGGCGGGACAGCTGATCGGTGCGGTGATGAAGGCCACGCGCGGACAGGCCGACGCCGCGCGGGTGCGCGAGCTGCTGCTGGAGCGGCTGTCCGGCTGAGCCAGGGCACTGCGACACGCCGGGCCGCCTTCCTTCTGGGGAAGGCGGCCCGGCTCGTGACTACTGCAACATCTCCGCCTGCAACGTCAGCACCTGGTCGATCGCCACATCGGTGACCTTCACCGGAGCCGTGGCCGTGACGACCACCAGCAGGTCCCCGTTCCGGAACACCGCCCGCCGCCCCATCTGCCCCGGCAGCCCGTCGACGGTGTCGAACCGGCGCACGGCGATCTCCTCGGTGGTGTCGCCGAGCACCGGCACGGTGAACGTCGGCACCACGTCCTCGGCCTTGCCGAACTTCCGCGGCGCGCCCATCGCGAGCTCCTTCTCCACCGCGTAGGCCGCCTGGTGATCAGGGAACTGCAACAGCTCCACCACCGTGTGCTGCCCGTCGGCAGCCGTCCAGCCACGGCGCGCGATGCGCTGCAACCCGGCGTCGTAGAGCTGGCCCACGATCGCCGCGTTGAGGATGTCGTCGGTGAACTCGGACGACTTCTCCCAACCCTCCTCCACGGCCACCGCTCCCTTCGGCGCGGCAATCAGATACCGCCGCAGGTCGCCGAAGTGCGTCTGCTGCGCGTTCTTCTCATCGCCGGGCGCGAGCTTCCCGGCCGGCGGCGCGGGCTTGGCGATGACCGGGAACACGTAGCGCCCGTCGTTCGGCGTCGCGAGAAACGGCACGTCGGTCCGCCGCGGAATCGTGACGGCGTAAGCGGTCCCGGCCCCGACCGCGCCAGCCACGACCAGCGCCGACGCGTAGCGGAGGAGTAGGCGGGGCCAGCGTTTCGGCTTCGGCTTCGGTGTCGACTCGGCTTGGAGCTGGGTGAAGAACGCTGAGGGGTCGAGGTAGAGCTGGCCCGGTGCGGATGTCGGTTCGGATGCCGGTGCGGCGACGGTTGCTTCGGCGGCGGCGACAGGCTCCGTAGCGGCGACGCTCGGATCGGCAGCGGCATCGGCTGCTGTGGCGTCAGCCTTAGCATCGGTGTCGCCGTTGGCATCGGTATCGGCAGCGGCATCGGCAGCCACGGCATCGGCAGCTGCTGCATCGTCGTCGGCATCGGTATTGGCAGCCGCGGCATCGGCCTCTCCGGCCGACTCGCCCACCGCCTCAGCGACGATCTCGTCGGCCGGCGGCTCCGGTGCCTCTGCCGGCTCCGCCGCCTCCACCTCCACGTGCGGCTTCCGCGGCTCCCCGAACGCCGCCAGCACGTCGTCCTGTGCGCTCACGTCCCCAGTCCGTTCTTCAGCACGTCCAATTGCCGCCCGAACAGGTCGGTCACGGCGTTCGTGTCCAGCGGCACCACGCCCTCAGCCGTCGCGATGGTGAACGCGTCGCCGACGGTCCCCAGACAGGTCATCGCGTCCAGCCGGGCCCCAGCGTGGGTCGGAGGCAGCACGCACAGCGCGTCCGGGTGGCCGGGCACGGCCGGTCCGACGCGGTAGCCCTTCGACGCCTTTACGATCCGCAGGAAGTCGTCAGTCGACTTCGCCGACAAGGCCGGGTCGAGTTGCAGCACCGTGAGCGACAGGTCCAGTGTCCCGGCCTCGTTGGCGTAGGAGCGGACGGCTCCGCCGCTCATGTGCCCGGCGGTCACCGCGCCCTCCACACCCGTCAGATCCGAGGCCGGCAGCGTGCCAAACAGCAGCGACACCGTCGGATCGGCCTGATCCGCGCGGACCGCCGAGTCGTTGCCGAGCTCGCCCACGTCCGGACCGGGCCGGTAGCCGTCGGGGACCGGCAGCAGGAAGGCGAGCAGGCTACCGTAGTGCGTCCCGTCCGAGCGCACACCCGCGGTCACACTCGGGCTCGGCGCCGGGCTCGACACCGACGCCGACGGAGAAACGGCCCAGTGCCCGGCATCGACGCCCGGCTTCCCGGTCACCGCCAGAATCCCGAACCCGACCCCCGCCCCGACCGCCAGCGCCGACGCCAACCACGCGCTCAGGAACAGCGCACGACGCCAAGGAGCACGCGCCGTCGGCACAGCCGCATCCGCGAAGCCGGGCCCGACGACGGCTGTCCCATCAGTACTCTCATTCACCAGCGGCCGCTCAACCTGCTCCGGCTTCGGCTCGCCAGTCGCCTCAAGATCCGGCAACGAATCCGGCTCGGCTTCCAAGCCCGGCTCAGCTTCCGCTTCCGCCCGCGACTCCGGCTCAGCTTCCGCTTCCGCCCGCGACTCGGGCTCCGCCTCCGCCCGCGACTCCGGCTCCGCTTCTGCCCGCGACTCGGGCTCCGCTTCCGCCTCCGGCTCCAGCTCGGCTTCCAACTCCAGCCCCGGCTCCAGCTCCCCCTCCGGCATCTCCGCACTCACAACCGGTCCGCCTGTCCCTTGGCGAGCGCCATCAGATCGTCGAGCCGCGGCACATCCTGCGTCTGGTCCACGAAGATCTGCACCACGACGTTCCCGTGCCGCAGCACTCCGTACCCGGAGTAGAAGCCGGCCTCGTTCTTCGAGACGTCGCGTCCCACGAAGCCGGTCGCGGTTCCGGCCACGACCGGTGTCGTCGCGTCCTGCTGCAGCGATGTGGCGTCGACGAACTCCAGGGCGCCGTCGGTGTTGCGGAACTGCACCAGGTCGATCTCGACCGTGGCTCCGTCCGGCAGCTTCCAGCCGGCCTGCGCGGCCCGCCGGAACCCCTGCCGGTTGAGCGCCGTCAGCTCGGCGTCCGGCTGCTCGAAGAAGTCGGCGAGGTCGCCGATGGTGAGCCAGCCGCGGGCGGGCAGGACGGGGTCGTCCTGCGCGTCCGCCGGGCGCTCCAGCAGCAGGTCCCGCAGATCGCCCTCCAGCTTCGCGCCGTCGTCCGTCGCCGGGTCCGTCGACGCCGCCGGCACCGGCACGGCCGCGGCCAGCGTGTGCGGCACCGGCGGCAGCGGGGTCGCCGGCCGCGCGTGCTGGACGGCGAAGCCGACCGCCGCGCCGCCCGCCAGCCCGAGGACGACCGCCGAGGAGAACAGCAGTCCGGTCCGTCGTTTCACGTTCCTCAGCTCCCCGTGTCCAGGCGGGCGATCTGCTTGCGCAGCCGGTCGATCAGCACGTTGTGGTCCACCGGCGGCTGCCCGAAGACGTTCACCTCGAAGAACACGTCGCCCCGGAACCCGACCACCTGCAGCCGTGCCGCGGCGAGCGTGGGGTCCACGGGGATGTCGTAGGCCTTGAAGTCCGGGTAGCCGGACACCGGGAACGCCTTCCAGCCGGTCACGGGCCGCAGGGAGGTCAGCCACGTCTTCGCGCCGGCGGCCGTGCTGAAGCGGAACAGCCGCACCAGCACGTGGTACTTGCCGTCCGCGGTCTGGTACCCGCGGGTCGCGCCGCCCTGGAAGTGCAGCGCGTCCAGTCTCTTGCCGGCGGTGGCGGCGGAGGCCCCGTACATGCGCACGACGTCGTCCTTGGTCAGCAGTTCCCCGTCGGGGCTGTCGATGGCCAAGGCGTCGGCGGGTGTGGAAAGCAGGAAGTACCGCAGGTCGCCGGTGTGCACGCCGTTCGCGACCTTCCCGGTCACCGTCGAGGTCGGCGTCGGGGTGGGAGACGGCGTCGGCGACGAGGAACTGCTCGAACTGCTCGACGTCGGACTCGGATCGGACGGCGTCGGATCCAGCGACGGCGACGTCGGCGACGGTGAAGGCGACGTTGCCGAGCTCGACGCGTCGGTCGCGGACGGCGTCGCGCCCGCCCCCGCCACCGCGTCAGAACTCTGCGACGATCCGTCCCGCCCCAACGCCACCACCGCTCCGGCGGTCCCGCCGGCGATCAGCACCCAGCCCGCAGTGAACGCCGCCACGGCGGCACGCCGGCGGCCGGCGCCGGGAATCCCCACTCCTGGCACTCTTACGCACCCCTGATTATGCAAATCTTGACGAGAGAGAGCGATCTTCCCACCCGGCGACGACCCCGAAGAGGGAATTCCGGTCACGGTTGGGCCACGATCGGCCGCGCCGGGTTTGAGCACCTCCTCCACCGATCGGCGGCCGTCCCGCCCCGCCGCCGGCCCCTCCCGATTGCGGACCGCCCCGGGCCGCGCGAAGGTGGGAAAGCGCCCCACCCGGTGCGTCCCTGCCCTGCTCAGGACTTCGGAAGGCGGTAGCCGCGATGAAGGCTCTCCAGTACCCGGCGGTCGGTGCCGCCCCGGTGGTCGTCGACGTCCCGGATCCCGAACCCGGCCCCGGCCAGGTGCTGCTGGAGGTCACCGCGGCCGGCGTGTGCCACTCCGACATCGCGGTCATGGGCATGCCCGCCTCCGCGCTGCGCTTCCCGCTGCCGCTGACCCTCGGCCACGAGGGCGCCGGCAAGGTGGCCGCCCTCGGCGACGGCGCCACCGGCTTCGCCGTCGGCGAAAGCGTCGCCGTCTACGGCCCGTGGGGCTGCGGCATGTGCCACATGTGCGCGCAGGGCAAGGAGAACTACTGCCTGCGCGCCGCCGACCTCAAGATCTTCCCGCCCGGCCTCGGCGCGCCCGGTGCCATCGCGCAGTACCTGCTGGTCGACTCCACCCGCCACCTGGTGCCGCTCGGCGGTCTGGACCCGGTCCGCAACGTCCCGCTCACCGATGCCGGGCTGACGCCCTACCACGCCATCAAGACCTCGCTGCCGAAACTGACCGGCGGCAGCACCGCCGTCGTGATCGGCACCGGCGGCCTGGGCCACGTCGCCATCCAGCTGCTGCGCGCCCTGAGCCCGGCCCGCGTCATCGCCCTCGACGTGTCGCCGGAGAAGCTCGAACTGGCCAAGGAGGTCGGCGCCGACGAGGCCCTGATGTCCGACGAGAAGGCGGCCTCCGCGGTGAAGGACCTGACCGGCGGCCGTGGCGCCGAGGCGGTCTTCGACTTCGTCGGCGCCCCGCCCACCGTTGCCATCGCCTCGGCCTGCGCCGGCGTGGAGTCCGACGTCACCGTGGTCGGCATCGGCGGCGGCAGCGCCCAGGTCGGGTTCGGCGTGACGCCCTACGACGCGGCGTTCCGCGCACCCTATTGGGGGACCCGCGCCGAACTGATCGAAGTGCTGGACCTGGCCCGCGACGGCTCGGTGTCGGTGCACGTCGAGACCTACAGCCTGGACGAGGCGCCGAAGGCGTACGAGCGCCTGCACGCCGGCCAGATCCGCGGGCGCGCCGTCATTCTGCCCAACGGCTGACACCGCCCGTGCCGCATACTGCTGGGGTGAGCGGCTCGATCATGAACCCCGGCGGAGATCCCTTCAACGCGCCCGCCGTGGCCGCCGCCTCCGAAGCGGAGGCGGCGGTCCGCGACGCCAACCCGCAGTACGTGCTCCCACTCGTGGTCCGCATCGAACGCGCCGCGCCTCCGCAACGCACCGACGCGTTGGAGACCGCGGCCCGCGCCGTCCTCACCTTCCTGGCCGATCCCCGCTCCACCGACCCCGACGGCGAGTGGACCCCCCTCGTCGAAGCCTGGACCGACGGCCGGATCCGCAAGGTCGTGCGCCGGGCCCGCGGCGCGGAGTGGACGCGTGCCGAGGCGCTGCCTGGCATCACGGTCACCGGCTTCGGCGCTGATGATGATGCCGCCGATGCCGCCGATGCCGCCGATGCCGCCGACGACGCTATCGCCGAAGTCCGCGTCTTCCCGCCGATCCCGCTCGACGGCTGGCCCAAGGACCTCGCCCGCCTCCAGGTCTCCGGAACCGACCTCTCCGACACCGAGCCGCCGGCCCCCGTCGCCCCCGGCTCGCAGCCCGTCCTGTGGCTGAACCCGGACCTGGAGATGACCGCCGGCAAGGCCATGGCCCAAGTCGGCCACGCCGCCCAGATCGCGTGGTGGCAACTCACCGACACCCAGCGCAAGGCCTGGGCCGACGACGGCTTCCGCCTCGCCGTCCGCGTCGCGTCCCGGCAGGACTGGCCGGCGCTCGCCGACTCAGGACGCCCGCTGGTCCGCGACGCCGGGTTCACCGAGATCGCTCCGGGCTCCTGCACCGTGGTCGCCGATCTGCCGGTCCTAGGCTGACCGCACGGCCCAGCCACTGCTCGGCCCAGCACCGCCAAGCCCAGCGCTGCTCAGCTCAGCGTTGCTCAGCCCAGCGCTGCGCCGCTCGCCCCCGCACCGTCACCGCGTCCCCGCCACGCCCGGCTGAAATCCGCCTAAGAGAGATCCCCTAAGGGTCTCTCGGATCCGCCCACCCGCAGCCCCGGCGCGTCCGCCCCGCCCGGCCCCGGCGTCCCGGACCTTCATCAGGGGTTTACCGTACAGCTCGCCCTGGGAAGGGCACCAAGCGTCCTGACCAACCTCTCAGGGAGCTGAAAAACATGCGGACACCCCGCTTCACAAGCAGATCCGGCCGGCTCGCCGTCGCCGCCGCCCTGCTGTTCGGCCTCACGGTCACCGTCGCGGGCGCCGCCGGCGCGTCCGGCGGTGCCGAGCCGGTCCGGCCGGGCCCGGCCACCGTCGTCGCCGAAGGCTCCGCCGGTCCCGCGCTCGCCGGTCACGCGGCCACCACCACCGCGACCGACCCCTGCGGCTATGTGCCTGCCGTCCCGGCCGACAACTTCAAGGGCATCCCGCAGTTCGACGCGAAGAAGGCCGCCGAGCCGTACACCGTGACCTTCCACACCCCCGAAGGCGACATCACGGTCAAGGCCCTCACCGCCGCCGCGCCCTGCACCACGTATTCGTTCCGGTACCTGATCGAGCGCGGCTACTACGACAAGACTCACTGCCACCGCCTCACCACCCAGCGTCTCTGGGTCCTGCAATGCGGTGACCCGACCGGGACCGGCAGCGGCGGCCCGGGCTACTCGTTCAACGACGAGAACCTGACCGGCGCGACGTACCCGGCCGGCACCGTGGCGATGGCCAACGCCGGCCCGAACACCAACGGCAGCCAGTTCTTCTTCACCTGGAAGGACACCAAGCTCCGCCCCGACTACACGCCCTTCGGCGTGGTCGTCGGCGGCATGGACGTCCTCCAGAAGATCGCCGCCGACGGCGAGGACGACCAGAACTCGGCGGGCGACGGCTACCCGAACGACTGGGTCCAGTTCCACAACGTCCGGATTCACACGCACTGGTAAGGCCGCAGGGCTTTTCGGTATTGGAATAGTTCGGATGCCGTCGGTTCCGGCAGCGCCATTCGGCGCACCGGGACCGGCGGTTTTGCTTTTGCCTTCAACCTTCTCGGATTGCAGGCGGCGCGTTCTCCGAAATGCGAGACAGTTCCTCGGGGCATTGACGACACCTCATTCCGCTGCCACTCTCAATGCTATGAACCCGGGTCAGCTCCTTGTGGCTCGCCGTCACGTCGATCTGCGACGGACCGCGAGCGCCATCTGTCGCTGCGGTTTTTAGTCTCAGCCCTCGCCGGCTCCGGCGCCTTCGCTGCTTGTCCATGGTGACTGCGCGCCACTCTTTCACCGCTCGCCTTTGAGCTCTTTTCACTTTTTGCTGAGCGTCGCCCAGGCGCGGCATTTGGTTTTACAACAATTCTCGGGAGCTTTCGCATGCCCTCCATCCTGGCTGTCTCCGGCAGTCCGTCCTCGACCTCGCGGACCGCGTCCGCCGCCGATCACGCGCTCACCCTGCTGCGGGCGCAGGGCCACACCGCTTCGCATCTGGCGGTGCGCGACCTGCCTTCCGACGATCTGCTCTCCGGGTTCCGCGACACCCCCGCGCTGTGGAGCGCGACCGACGCCGTCGCGCAGGCGGACGGCATCGTCATAGCCACCCCCGTTTACAAGGCCTCTTACACCGGACTGCTCAAGGCGTTCCTTGACCTTCTTCCCGAGAACGCGTTGGCCGGAAAGGTCGTGCTGCCGCTGGTGACCGGCGGGACGATCGGGCATCTGCTGACCATCGACTACGCGCTGCGCCCGGTGCTGACCGCGCTCGGCGCCGACCACGTCGTCCAGGGCCGGTTCCTTCTCGACTCCGACATCATCCGCGGGGAGGGCGGCCGGACGCGGCTGACGCCGGAGGCCGACCGCCGGCTGTCCGACTCGGTCGCGGCGTTCACCGCGGCGCTGGACCGCCGCACCGCCACCGCCACCGCCGCCGCTCCGGTGCTGAAGCTGGTCACGGCCGGTGCGCCGACCTCCGCCTCCGCCGCTACCGCCGCTACCGCCGTTGCTGCTTCCGCTTCTGTCGCCGCCGCTGCCTCTGCCGCTGCCTCCGCTTCCGCTTCCGCCTCCACCCGGTTCTCCGCCCCGGTCTCCACCCCGACCCCCGCGACCGCGGGAGCGGCGAGATGACCATCACCCACACCAGACGCGGTTTCCTCGGTCTCGTCGGCGCCGCGGCCCTGACCGCCGGCTGCGGCACGTCCGGGAAGGGCGGCGGCAAGACCACCAAGCTGCGCTACCAGGGCAGCGCGGGCTCCGTCACCCTCCCCGAACTGGCCGCCGACCTCGGCTACCTCGGCCCGGTCACCCTGCAATGGGTCGGCAACACCACCAGCGGCCCGCAGGACATCCAGTCCGCGGCCACCGGACAGACCGAGTTCGGCGGCGCGTTCAACGGCGCGGTGGCCAAACTGCGGGCCGCGGGCTCCCCGATCACCGCGGTCATCAGCTACTACGGCGTCGATAAGGACTCTTATAACGGCTACTACACCCTCGCCGACAGCTCGATCGCCTCGGCCCCCGACCTGTTCGGCAAAAAGGTCGGGATGAACACGCTCGGCGCGCACCTCGAAGCCGTGCTGGACATCTATCTGAACCGCAACGGCGTCACCGGCGACGCGGTGAAGAAGGTCGAGCCGTTGGTGATCTCGCCGATCAACGCCGAGCAGACGCTGCGCGCCCACCAGATCGACGTCGCCACCCTCGGCGGCATCCTGCGGGACAAGGCCCTGGCCGCAGGCGGTATCAAACCTCTGTTCACCGACTACGACCTGCTCGGCAGTTTCAGCGCCGGGACCTACGTGTTCCGCAACGACTTCATCGCCAAGAACCCGGACACCGTGCAGGCCTTCACCACCGGCGTGGCCAAGGCCATCGAGTGGACCCGCAGCACGCCGCGGGACCAGGTCATCGAGCGGTTCACGAAGATCATCAAGGATCGCGGGCGCAACGAGGACATCGCCACCCTGCGTTACTTCAAGTCCTTCGGCATCGCCGGCACCGGCGGCGTCATCGCGGACAAGGAGTTCACCACCTGGATCGACTGGCTGGAGCAGCAGGGCCAGATCCCGGCCGGCAAGATCACCGCCGCCTCCGTCTACACCAACAAGTTCAACCCGTTCGCGAAGGGAGGGTCCTGACATGTCCGTCCTCGATCGCCCGGCGTTCGAAGCCGCGCCGGAGGCTGTGCCGAAGATCCGGCTGGAGCACCTGGGCAAGACGTTCGCGGTCCGCGGCGGGGAAAGCTTCGCCGCCTTGGACGACATCGGCCTGGACGTCGCCGACGGCGAGTTCCTCGTGGTCGTCGGTCCCAGCGGCTGCGGGAAGTCCACGCTGCTGGACCTCATCAGTGGCCTGACGAAGCCGACCAGCGGCCAGGTGTTGCTGGACGGGGTGCCGGTCACCGGGCCGGCCCTGGACCGCAGCGTCGTGTTCCAGCAGTACGCGCTGTTGCCGTGGCGCACCGCGCAGCGCAACGTCGAGTTCGCCCTGGAGGCCCGGCCCCGGCTGGACCGCCTGGGCCGCCGGGCCCGGGCCGAGCGGGCCCGCGAGCACCTGGCACTGGTCGGCCTGACCGGGTTCGAGGACCGCTTTCCGCACGAGCTGTCCGGCGGGATGCGCCAGCGCGTGGCCATCGCCCGCGCGCTGGCCTCCGACCCCAAGGTGCTGCTGATGGACGAGCCGTTCGCCGCCCTGGACGCGCAGACCCGGGACGGCCTGCAGGAGGAGCTGCTGCGGATCTGGCAGCGCACCGGCACCACGGTCGTGTTCATCACGCACGGCATCGACGAGGCGGTCTTTCTGGGGCAGCGGGTCGCGGTCATGACCTCCCGGCCGGGACGGATCAAGGAGCTGGTCGACGTGCGGCTCGGCGACCGGACCGCGGACGAGGACGTGCGGTCCAGCCCGGAGTTCGCCGCCTACCGGCACGAAGTGTGGAGCCTGCTGCGCGACGAGGTCACGACGGCGGCCCGACTCAGGGAGGTCGTTTCCGTTGGCTGAGATACCGATTCTCCACACGCACGAGCCGGCCGGGGCCAAGAGCGGCCGCGGCGCCGGGGTCTCCGGAGCGACCGGGGTCTCCGGGGTCTCGGGAGTCTCCCGGGTCTCCGGAGTGTCCGCAGTCTCCGGAGTCGCCGGCGGAGTGCGGGCCGGCGTCCCGCGCGTCCTGGCCGCCGCCGCGAGCGCGCTGGCCACGCTCGGCAAGCGCACCGTCGCCATCGCCGCGTTCCTGGTGCTCTGGGAGGTCGCCCCGCGGATCGGCCTGGTTGACCGCACCTTCCTGGTGCCGTTCTCCGAGGCCGTCAAAGCCCTGATAGAGCTGGCGAAGAACGGCCAGCTGTGGGACAACACCCAGGCCAGCCTGGTCCGCTCGCTGGCCGGGTTCGGCATCGCGATCGCCGCCGGGGTGCCGCTGGGCCTGCTGATCGGCTGGTACCGGCCGGTCGCCGAGATCTTCGGGCCGCTGCTGGAGCTGTTCCGCAACACCGCCGCGCTGGCGCTGCTGCCGGTCTTCATCCTGCTGCTGGGCATCGGCGAGACCTCGAAGATCGCGATCGTGGTCTACGCGTGCACCTGGCCGATCCTGCTCAACACGGTCAGCGCGGTGCGCAGCGTGGATCCGGTACTGGTGAAGTCGGCCCGTTCGATGGCGCTGTCCGCGCCCCGGCTGTTCGCGAAGGTGATCCTGCCGGCCAGCGTGCCGACCATCTTCACCGGCATCCGGCTGGCCGGGTCGGGCTCGATCCTGGTGCTGATCGCCGCCGAGATGGTCGGCGCCAAGGCCGGACTCGGCTACCTGGTCAACACCTCGCAGCAGAACTTTGCGATCCCCGACATGTACGCCGCGATCATCGCCATCTCCGTCATCGGACTGGCCTTCAACCAGCTGCTCGTCGCGCTCGAACGCCGCCTCACCCGCTGGCGGCCGGCCGCGGGCGGGTGACCACGCCGGATCCCGACCGACTTCTCCTTACCTCCCAAGGGAATCCTCTTCATGAGCACCGAGCCCCGCCAGCTGCACCTGAACGCCTTCCTCATGACCCCGGGCCACCACGACGCCGCGTGGCGGCACCCCGACAGCCAGCCGCACCGCGCCACCGACGTCACCTACTTCCAGCAGCTGGCGCAGACCGCCGAGCGCGGCAAGCTGGACTCCATCTTCTTCGCCGACGGCCTGGCGGTCTGGGGCCGCCTGCGCAGCAACGTCTCCGGCGGTCTGGAGCCGCTGACGCTGCTGGCCGCGATCGCCGCCGTCACCAGCCGCGTCGGCCTGATCGCCACCGCGTCCACCACCTTCAACGAGCCCTTCCACCTGGCCCGCAAGTTCGCTTCTCTGGACCACATCTCCAACGGCCGGGCCGGCTGGAACATCGTCACCTCGGGCAGCGTCACCGAGGCCAACAACTTCAACCTGGAGGAGCACCTCGACCACGCGGTCCGCTACCAGCGGGCGACCGAGTTCCTGGAGGTCGCCACCGGCCTGTGGGACAGCTGGGCCGACGACGCGGTGCTGCTGGACAAGGAGTCCGGGGTCTACGCCGACCCCGACCGGGTCCGGGAGATCCAGCACGCCGGACCGTTCTTCCAGGTGCGCGGCCCGCTCAACGTGCAGCGCTCGCCGCAGGGCTGGCCGCTGCTGGTGCAGGCCGGATCCTCCGAGGACGGCCGGGAGTTCGCCGCCCGCCACGCCGAGGCCGTGTTCACCGCGCAGCAGACGCTGGAGGACGCCGTCGCGTTCGCCAAGGACGTCCGGGCCCGGGCCGCCGCCCACGGCCGCGACGGACTGCCGCTGATCCTGCCCGGCATCTGCCCGATCATCGGCGCGACCGAGGCCGAGGCCCGGGCCCTGGAGGACGAGCTGACCGAGCTCCAGGTCATCGACTACGGGCTGGCGCAGCTGTCGAACATGCTCAACGTCGACCTGTCCGGCTACCCGCTGGACCAGCCGCCGCCGGAGCACCTGCTGCCGACCGAGCAGGAGGTCAATGGGAACAAGAGCCGCTTCACCCTGGTCTCCGACCTGGCCCGGCGCGAGGGCCTGACCATCCGCCAGATCATCGCCCGGCTCGGCGGCGGGCGCGGCCACCGCGTCGTGGCCGGCGCCCCCGAGCAGATCGCCGACGCCATCGAGAGCTGGTTCCGGGCCGGCGCCGCCGACGGCTTCAACATCATGCCCCCGATCCTGCCGACCGGCCTGGACGCCTTCGTGGACCACGTCGTGCCCGAACTCCAGCGCCGCGGCCTGTTCCGCACCGAATACACCGGCACGACGCTGCGGGACCACTACGGACTGCCGCGCCCCGACGCCCGCTCCACCGAGTCGGAGTCCTTGCTCGCCTCCAGCTCCCTGTGACCCCGCCACCCCGCCGGAAAGGAACCACCGACCATGACCACCACCACCGACTTCGACGTCCGGAAGCTCGGAGGCCGGATCGGCGCCGAGATCGTCGGCGTCGACCTGTCCGCCGAGCTCCCCGCGCCGCTGCTCGACGAGATCAAGGCCGCGCTGCTGGAGCACAAGGCTCTGGTGTTCCGCGCCCAGGAGCTCGACGACGAGGGCCAGCTCCGCTTCGCGTCCCAGTTCGGCCCGCTGACCACCGCGCACCCGACCGTCCCCGGCATCGCCGAGCAGCCGCAGATCCTGCCGGTGGACAGCGAGCGCGGCGCGGCCAACGTCTGGCACACCGACGTCACCTTCGTGCAGTCCCCGCCGAAGGCTTCCACCCTGCGCGGCATCGTCATCCCGCCCTACGGTGGCAACACCCTGATCGCCAACACCGCGGCCGCCTACCGGGACCTGCCCAGGCCGCTGCGCGACCTGGCCGACGGCCTGTGGGCGGTGCACACCAACGACTACGACTACGCCGGCCCCCGGGTCGACGACGAGAAGTACCAGCAGTACCGCGAGGTGTTCGTCTCGACGAAGTACCGCACGGCGCACCCGGTGGTCCGCGTGCACCCGGAGACCGGGGAGCTCGGGCTGTTCATCGGGGCGTTCGCGCAGACGATCGAGGGCCTCAGCACGACCGAGTCGAAGGACGTCCTGCGTCTGCTCCAGGCCTATGTGACCCGGCCCGAGAACGTGTTGCGGGTGCAGTGGAACCCGGGCGACGTCGTCCTGTTCGACAACCGCATCACGCAGCACTACGCGCCTGACGACTACGACAAGCTGCCGCGCCGTCTGAACCGGGTCACAGTGGCGGGTGACATTCCGGTCGGCATCGACGGCGCCACCAGCCGTATCCTGGAAGGAGACGAGGCGGCGCACTACACGCCGGCGGCGGTGTCCTGAGCAGCCGGGCGGGCGCGCCCTGGTGTCAGCGGGGCGCGCCCGTGTCTGTCCGGAATCGGTTTTGTGCTTTGCGCTTTGTGCCCTTTGGGTGTCACATGTCAGCCCGCTTTCACCGCCGCCATGAACTCGGGGCAGTCGACGAGCCGCTCCTCGGGGCAGTCCGCGCCGTGGCGCAGAGCCGCGCGCATCCGGACCAGCCGGGCGATCATCCCGTCGAGCTCGTCGGCCTTGACGGCCATCCGCCGACGCAGCTCGGTGTCGCCCGGGCCGGCCGTGAGGAACCGGGCGATCTCGGAGATGCCGAAACCGGCCTGCCGAGCGCAGGCGATCAGCGCGAGCCGGTCCAGCACGGCGGGGGAGTAGGTGCGACGCAGGCCATTGCGACCCGTCGACTCGATGAGGCCGCGCTGCTCGTAGAACCGCAGGGCGGACGGCGCCAGCCCGGAGCGCGCCGCCACCTCCCCGATGTCCAGCGGCGTCTCGGTGTCGACCGCGGCGACTGTGCTGATCGTGCTGGCTGTGCTGACCGTGCTGACTGCGTCGAACCTACCGGCCGTACCGACCATGACGGCTCCCTCGTCCCCGGTTCCCGCTTGACCTCAAGCGCGCTTCAAGTCGCAGTGTAGAGGCCATGCGAATCCACCACCTCAACTGCGGTTCGATGCGTGAGATCGAAGCCGACGGCGCGAGCCGCCCCGCGGTGTGCCATTGCCTGCTGCTGGAAACCGACAGCGACGGCCTGATCCTCATCGACACCGGCCTGGGCACACCGGACGTCACCACCCCCGAACGCACCCTCAGCCCGGAGTTCCTCGGCCGCGCACAGCCGGTCTTCGACCTCGCCGAGACCGCCCTCCACCAGATCCGCCGCCTCGGCCACGAAGCCTCCGACGTCCGCCACATCGTGCTGACCCACCTGGACCTGGACCACGCCGGCGGCCTGCCCGACTTCCCCGACGCCCGCGTCCACCTCATGGACGCCGAACACCGCACCGCCCTCGCCTCAACAGGCCGGCACCCCGAAGACCGCATCCGCTACCGCCCCGCACAATGGGCCCACCACCCCAACTGGGTGACCTACACCCCCCAGCGCGGCGAATCCTGGTACGGCTTCGACACCGTCCGCCCCCTCGAAAACATCGACGCCGAAGTCTTCCTCGTCCCCCTCGCCGGCCACACCCCCGGCCACACCGCAGTAGCCGTCCACGACACCGACCACTGGCTCCTCCACTGCGGCGACGCCTACTACTTCCACACCGAAGTCGACCCCGACAACCCCCACGGCCACCCAGCCCTGACCCTGCTGGAAGAAGCAACAGAAGTCGACCGACCACTGCGCATCGCCAACCACGCCCGCCTGCGCGAACTGGTGCGGCTTCACGGAGCCGAGGTCGAGGTCTTCTCGTCGCACGACCCTTGGGAGTACGCACGGTACGCGGGCGCCTGACGCGAGCGAGCAAGCACCGCGCGCGGGACCGAGCGCAAACAAAAAGACCAGGTCGGATAAGGTCCGGCCTGGTCTTTCATCTGTAGCCCCGACGGGATTCGAACCCGCGCTACTGCCTTGAGAGGGCAGCGTGCTAGGCCGCTACACAACGGGGCCCTAGCGGCCGCCTTGGCGCTCTGACCGCCTGGCGACCTGGAAAGCATAGCGCACTTCGGATGGCGCTCATCCCGCATTAACCGGGGCGCGGCGTGCGCGTGAGCGGGGTCACGCGCGGGTGCGGCGGCGCCGGCCGGACCTCTCGGACCTGCCGCCGGACCTGCCTCGCAACCTGCCCCGACCAGCCGCTCCCCGCCCCCCGGTCACCGCCACCCCCGCTGCTCCCTCTACTACCGCTCCCTCCACTACCGCCGCCTCAACAACCCCCACCCCCCCCACTACCGCAGCTTCAGATTCACCCAAGGGCTCCCCGGATCGCTCATCAGCGTCCGGTGCAGCCCCAGCGACTCGTTGTACGTCTGCTCGGGGTTGCCCTGACGGCCCATCTTCACCACTCGGCCGAGTACGTACGCCGCCGATAGTTCGGACCACTCCGAGTACGCGCGGGCGCACAGGCTGCCTGCGTAGCGCACGATCTGTTCGGCCGCTGTCCGGTCGCAGTAGCCGCTGGCCAGGCCCCAGCGGGCCATGTTCACGCAGCGGCCCCAGTCCCAGCCGCCTTGGGTGGCCACGGTGGCGCCTGGGGGGAGGATGCCGTCGCGGCGCATCCACATCTCGCAGCGGGTCACCCACTGTGCGATGTCGGTCAGCTCCTGCCATAGCTCTTGCGGTGTGTCGCGGTCGCGGCACCAGGATGTGATGGCTTCGGTCAGCTGCGCGGTGTCGGTGGTGAGGTCGCCGGTCGGGTGGGTGCCGGCGTTGCGGCTGGTGCGGATGCCGAGGACGAGGTCCACCGGGCGGGGGTTCTCGGTGTCCAGCAGGGCGTCCACCTGGTTCTGCCACTGCACCGGGCCCTCGACGCCCCACCACTCCTGGAGCGTCTCCCGCTCGCTGTGGTAGTCCAGATACGGCTTGCCCATCGTGTTCCACGGCACGGCGTTGTAGAGCGCCAGGTGGGCCCCGCAGGCCAGTGACCGGGCCAGTTCGCCCTGGTACGGCTCGTTGAACACCGTCCGCACTCGCTGGCGCAGGTCGGCCCAGCGCCCCATCGCCGCCTGCGGGTTCCGGCGCAGCCATCTCGCTGCCTTGCCGACGTTGATCTCCCGCTCCAGCGGCGTTCCCGGGTTGATCACCAGCTGCATGGTCTTGCGCTGCCTGGCCAGGTCCTGCACCCACCCCGGGAACATGTACTGGTGGTAGAACACCCCCTCCGGCCGCTCGTCCGGCACCAGCGCCCGGGTGTGGACCGGCAGGACCAGCCGCAGACCGAGCCGCGTGGTCGAGTACTCCATGCTCACCGTCAGCGGCGACTTCGACGTCCCCCGGATCGCATTGTTCAGCTGCCCGTACGGGGTCAGCTGATTCAGCTTCACGACACTCTTGCGTACGCTGAACTTCGAGTCCTGATCCTCCCGGCGCGGTACGAACACGTCCAACCGCGCCAGCACAGCCAGATAGGCGTCCAAGTCATCGGCACGCTGCGCATCCAGCAGCGCCCCGTCCTCCACCGACGGCGCGGCCCAGTTGTCGCTCGTCACGTTGTGTTCCCCCATGTGATCTGCGTCCGGTTTCACGGATGGCAGGATGCTACATCGCGGTCGCCCGCATCCCTGACCGCGCGATCCGCCCCGCCGCGGCCCGGTCCGGCGCCTGGAGCTTGGCGAGGATCGCCGACACGTGATGGTCGACCGTCTTCGCCGAGATGAACAGCCGCTCCGCGATCTGCGCGTTGGTGTGTCCGTCGGCGATGAGGCCGAGGACGTCGTGCTGTCTGCGAGTCAGGCCCAGGGGATGCGCCCGAGTGGTGGCGCGGGGGCCGGTCGGGAAGGCGCGGACGCCCAGGCGGCGCAGTGTGCGGCGCAGCAGCTGCTCCGTGGCGGTGGCGCCGAGGTCGGTGAAGATGCGGTAGGCCTGCTGCAACAACTGCTCGTCCCCGGAGTCGATCAGTGCCAGGCCGGCGTCATACGGGCAGCCCAACTCGGTCCAGACCGCCGCTGCCTTCTCCGCCTTGCCGTCGAGCATGTGCCGGTAGGGCTCGGCGACCGCGCCCGGGACCGAGCGTCGCGACCCGGTACGCCGCAGCCAGACGGCGACCGCTCCGCGCTCTGTAGCGCTACAGGCCGTGCCGGGGCCGATCGCCGATTCCGCCGCCTGGCGGGCCTGTGCGGAACGGCCCGCGAGCCAGTGGGCCTCGGTGCGGGCCAGGCGGGACCTGACCAGGTACTGCGGTTCCCCCTGGGCGTCGGCGGTCGCGGCGGCCTCGTCCAGGTACGGCCAGAAGCCCTCGGCGCCGCGCCGCGCCAGGATCACGCCGAGCCGGACCAGGGCGCAATGGCGGTTCAGCGGCAACGGCCCGGCCTCGCCGAGGACCTGCTCGGCCAACGCCACGGCCTCGTCCCAGCGGCCGGTGCGTTCGTAGACGTGTGCCAGGCCGCTGCGCAGCGAGGTGTTGTAGCGCGTGATGTCGTGCTCGTCGCAATACGCGATTCCCTCGGCCAGGAAACGCTCGGCGTCGGCGAACTGGAGCCCGTTCTCGTTGATGCTGCCCAAAGTGGCGTAGGCCCGCGCCGTCTGGTCGTGGTGCCGGCCGGCCAGGGCGATATCCAGGGCCTGGCGCATCACATCCGCCCACTCCAGTCCCAGCCCGGCTCTGGCGGCCGCCTCGGTGTTTAGCGCCACGCTCATCGCGGCGGTCGAGTCGAAGCGGGCGGCCAGTTCCCGGGCCCGTCGGGCCAGGTCGATCGCGTTCTCGTTGTCCGCGTACAGAAGGCGCTGTTGCGCCAACGTCGCGTAGGCTCCGGCGAGTTCGACGGTCGGCCCGAGCGGTTCGAGGACGACGAGCGCGGCCCGCATCCACGTGGTGGCTTCCTGAGTGCGGCACAGATTCCACGTGATCCGCGACAGGCGGGCCAGCGCCTCGCCCTCCCCGAAGCGGTCGCCGAGCTCGCGCCGCAGCATCAGGGCTTGCTGTGCGGCGGCCTCGGCTTCCGCGCAGCGGTCGATCAGCACCTGCTCGTCGGCGAGCTTCTCGTACAGGTTCGCGCGTTCGGCCGGGCCGGTGCGGTCGGCGAACCGCAGCGCGCGGGCGAACTGCGCGGCCGCTTCGTAGTGCGCACCGAGCCGACTGGCGCGGCGGGCCGCCGCCGGGGCGTGGCACAGCACCGCGTCGGCATCGCCCGCGGCCTCGGCGTGATACGCCAGCCGGGCCTCGTCGTCGCAGCCCTGTGCGTACAACGCCTCCAGAGCCCTCCGGTGTGTCAGGAGGCAGCGATGGGCGGGTACCGCCTCGGCGATCGCGAGCCGTGCGATCTCATGGCGGAAGCGCAGCCACATCCCGTCGGCGACCAGCAGGCCGGACGCCAGCAACCCGTCGAGCCCGGTGGCGTCGCTCAGCGTCGCCAGCAGCGGCAGCTCGACTTTGGCGCCGAGGAGGGCGGCGGTCTCCAGGGCGCTGCGAGCCTGCGCGTCCAGGCGGGCCGCCCGCGCGAGGACCACGTCTCGCGTCGAAGCCGGCACGCCCCGGGTCTGCGCCTGCAACAGCTCCGTCACGTAGAACGGGTTGCCCGCGGTCAGCCGGAACACGTCGTCCGGGGCGAAGCCGCTGCCCTCGGCGAGGATCCGGACCGCGTCCGCCGACAGGGGTGCCAGGCGGATCCGGCGCGTCGACGGCTGCGCGGCCAGGTCGCCGAGCGCGACCCGGAGCGCGTTGCCGCCGGCCTCGTCGTCGCGGTAGGTGACGATCACCGCCGCTGCCACGTCCCGCAGGCGGCGGCCCAGGAACCGCAGCAGGTCCAGGGTGGCCTCGTCGGCCCAGTGCACGTCCTCGACCACCACCACGTCGGGAACCGGGCCCGATCCCAGCTCCTGCACCAGCGCACGGAAGAGTTCCTCGCGCTCGCCGCCGGCCGCGCAACGCTCCGCCAGCGCGCCGCCGAGCTGCTCGGCGACGTCGAACAACGGTCCCAACGGCTGCGGGATGAACAACCCGTCGCAGGTGCTCCACGACCATCGCGCGGCGGTCAGCTCCCGCCGCGCCGCCGTCAGCAGCGCCGATTTCCCCACCCCGGCCTCGCCCGAGAGCAGGATCAGGCGCCCGGCACCGTGGGCCGCCTCCTGCGCGTACCGGACCAGTTCGGCCAACTGGGAGTCCCGCTCCACCAGCCGCACGCCCGTACTTCCGTCTTCCTCACCCACGCGTTTCCCCCTTTCGTGTGGACCACTCAAGTTACCAAGATCCCTGATTCACCGATCCGATGCGTTGAGGCGGGAAGTCCCTGAGGCCGCCGGCCGGGTTTATGGGGAGCGCCCGGGCCGAATATGGGGAGCCCTTCCCGATCTGGTCCGACCCCGACCAGCCATAACGTGATCAACGGCCGGTCGGGGGGATGGCTGGGCAAGGCCCCGCTGGTCGATCGCGCTCAAGGACCCAATAGAGAGGAACGACCGACATGAACCTGTCTCGCCGCAAGCTCGGCCTGGTGGCGTCCATCGCGACCATGGCCGGCGCCATGGTGGCCGGCGGTGGAGCGGTGGCTCAGGCCTCCTCGGCCTCCGCCGGTCACATCACGCCGTTCGCGGGCGTCTTCAACCCCATCCGGAACGTCGGCAACGGCCTGTGCCTTCAGCCGCTGAGCCCGGTGCCGAACTCGGCGGTCGTGCAGGAGCCCTGCGACGGCGGCGTTATGCAGGGCTGGCAGTACATCCACGACGACAGCCACGGCGGCTACGTGTTCGTCAACCAGGCGAGCGGTGCGTGCCTGAACGCCTTCATCAAGGCCGAGAACGGCGCCCCGATCGGGCTGGACACCTGCCGCGTGGTCAGCAACGAGCGGTTCGACACCAACACGCTGCCCAACGTGACGGCGGTGGAGTCGAGGATCGGCTGGAAGGACAACGGCTTCTGCCTGGACGTGCCGGGCGCCTCGTCGCAGCCCGGCCTGCAGATGCAGTTGTGGGGCTGCAACGGGACCCTCGCGCAGCGCTGGGTCATCGGCTTCCCGCTGAACGCGTAACGAGTACAAGCAGCACGACGAGCACCACCAGCACAACCAGCACAACGAATGAGAACAGCTGGTTCGAACAAAATGAGGGCTCGTACGTATACGTACGAGCCCTCATTCATCGTAGCCCCGACGGGATTCGAACCCGCGCTACTGCCTTGAGAGGGCAGCGTGCTAGGCCGCTACACAACGGGGCCACTAGCGGTGCCGCCAGGCGCCTTGGCGCGATCGGCAGCGGATTCATCTTAGGCGATCGACGGGGTTCGCCCAAATCGCGGGCGTGGCGGGTCGGTCCGGGTGCCGGTCAGCGGGCTTGCCGACCGGCCGCGCTGCTGGAACTGCCCGCCGCCCCTCACTCCGCCCCCGCCGCCGCGTCCGTCCGCACCAGGCGCACGAACGCCCGGATCCCCGTCAGCAGCTCGCGCTGGTCGGTCAGCCCGTCCACGGCCTGCTCGAAGTGCCGCGCCGTGGCCGCGACCCGCTGCTCAGCCTGCTCGACGCGCGTCCGCAGATCGGTCCGATCCGCCTCCGCGGCCTCCCGCGCGACCCGGACCTCGGTCTTCAGCCGCGTCTCGGTGCCCCGCACGCTGTCGCGCAGCGAGTCCAGGTCCCGCAGCGTCTGCTCCTCCGTGTGGCCCGCGTGCAGCCGCAGCGCCTCGACCTCGGCCGTCAGCGTCTCCAGGCGCACGGTGAGCTCCTGCACGTCGTCCCGCGGGAACTTGGTCTCCTTCAGCAGGCTCGCGATCCGGTCCTTGACGTAGCCCAGGTACGCCCCGACCGGCCGGAGCACCGCGCTGAGCAGGTAGAACGCCGCGAAGTAGTAGCCCAGCACGTGGCCCGACGCGTAGGTCAGCGCCGCCACCGCCGCCGCCGTGACCACGTGGCCGCCCAGCGCCAGCACCAACAGCCGCCGCTCCCACCGGCGCACCTCGGCCTCCCGGCCCTCCGGCACCCGGATCTCCCGCTCCCGCGAGACCCCGATCTCGTGCCGCACCTGCCGCGCCCGGAAGTACAGGTTCCACGGCAGCGTGGTGAGGATCAGCAGCCAGTAGAGGCTCACGGCGCCGAGGCCGACGTTCAGCAGCGTTCGGCCCGGGACGTGGACGAAGGAGGCGACCAGGGCTATCAGGCCGGCGAACACGGCCAGGCCCAGGAATTGCTCCCAATACTTCTTCATGCCTCAAGACTGCTGGTCGAGGGCGGCGGGCGGGAGAGTATAAGTACTTAACTACTCGTGAGTAGGGTACGGAGCCGGTGCTCAGCGCGAGCGGCGGCGGTCTGGTGCGAGCGGCGGCGACAGCAAAAAGAGCGAACCCCCGAAGGGATCCGCTCTCACAAGCTGGGGTACCAGGACTCGAACCTAGAATAACTGAACCAGAATCAGTCGTGTTGCCAATTACACCATACCCCAACGACCACCCGGTGGATCACGTACCGCGCGGCGTTGCGTGAGTAACTATACGGGAGGCCCGCCCTCCGGCCAAAACGACTTTCGACCAGGCCTCCGCGAGGCGCGGGCCGGGCCTCCCGCGACCAGCTCCGCAACCGGCTTCGAAACCGGCTTCACAGCCAAGTCCGAGTCGGCTTCACAGCCGACTCCGCAACCCCTTCGCGCTCGACTCCGAGCTCCCTCAGCCCCCTCAGCCGCCGATCGCCGCGCCCAGACGCCGCAGCGTCCGCTCCCGGCCCAGCAGCTCGATCGACTCGAACAGCGGCGGCGAGACGCGTCGGCCGGTGATCGCCACGCGGACCGGCGTGAACGCGTTCTTCGGCTTCAGCCCCAGCCCCTCGATCAGCGCCTCGCGCAGTGCCGCGTCGATGGCCGCCGTCGTCCACTCCGGCAGCGCCTCCAGCGCCTTCGCGGCCGCCTCCAGCACCGGACGGGCGTCCTCGCCGAGCGCCTTGGCGGCGTCGGCCGGGTCCACCGCGAACAGGTGCTCCGGCACGAACAGGAAGCCGATCATGTCCACCGACTCGCGGAGCACCACCATCCGCTCCTGGATCAGCGGCACGGCCGCCGCCAGGGTCGCGGCCTGCTCCGGCAGCGGCGGGTCGGCGACCAGGCCCTGCTCGGCCAGGAACGGCACGATGCGGCGGGCCAGGTCCTCCGGCGCCAGGGCGCGGACGTGGTCGCCGTTGATCGCCTGGCACTTCTTCAGGTCGAAGCGCGCCGCGTTGACGTTGATCCGGCTGCCGTCGAAGGCCGCGTACATCTCCTCGGGGGAGAAGAACTCCTTGTCGCCGCCCGGGGACCAGCCCAGCAGCGCCAGGTAGTTCAGCAGCCCCTCGGGCAGGTAGCCCTCCTTCACGTAGAAGGAGAACGACGCCTCCGGGTCGCGCTTGGACAGCTTCTTGTTGCCCTCGCCCATGACGTACGGCAGGTGCCCGAACACCGGCACCGTCTCCGACAGGCCCAGCTCGATCAGCGCCGCGTGCAGCGGCAGCTGGCGCGGGGTCGAGGACAGCAGGTCCTCGCCGCGCAGCACGTGGGTGATCTTCATCAGCGCGTCGTCGACCGGGTTGACCAGGGTGTACAGCGGCGAGCCGTCGGCCCGGACCAGCACGTAGTCCGGCACGTTCGCGGTGTCGAACGAGATCTCGCCCCGGACCAGGTCGTCCCAGGTCAGAGTGCCCTCGGGCATCCGGAACCGGAGCACGCTGGAGCGGCCGGCGGCCTCGTGCGCGGCGATCTGCTCGGCGGTCAGGTTCCGGCAGGTCCCGGCGTAGCCCGGCGCGCGCTTCTCGGCCTTGGCCTTCTCGTTGACCGCGTCCAGCTCCTCCTGCGTGCAGTAGCAGCGGTAGGCGTAGCCGCCGTCGTGGAGCCGCTTGGCGGTCTCCGCGTAGACGTCCATCCGCTCCGACTGCCGGTACGGCCCGTAGGAGCCGCCGACCTCGGGCCCCTCGTCCCACTCGAAGCCCATCCAGCGCATGGTCGCCAGGAGCGCGTTGTACGACTCCTCGGTGTTGCGCGCGGTGTCGGTGTCCTCGATGCGGAAGACGAAAGTGCCGCCGTAGTGGCGCGCGAAGGCGTAGTTGAACAGCGCCGAGCGGACCATGCCGACGTGCGGGTCGCCGGTCGGCGACGGGGGGAAGCGGACGCGGACCGGCTTGTCCACGTTGGGGACGGCGCGCGCGTGCGCGGTGTTCGCCGTCGGGTTCGGCGCGCCGTCAAGCGCGGTCGTCGATGTGTCAGTCACGAGCCACCACCCGGTTCGTCAAGTTGCCAATGCCTTCGATGCCGACCGTCACCTGCTGCCCCACCACGATCGGCCCGACCCCGGCCGGGGTCCCGGTGAGGATCACGTCGCCGGGCAGCAGGGTCATCGCCTCGGAGACGTAGGAGACCAGGTCGGCGACCGACCGGGTCATCTGCGCGGTGCGGCCGGCCTGCTTCAGCTCGCCGTCCACCGTGCAGGTGATCGCCAGGTCGCCGGGGTCCAGGTCGGTCTCGATCCACGGCCCGAGCGGGCAGAACGTGTCGAACCCCTTGGCCCGGCCCCACTGGTTCTCGGCGCGCTGCAGGTCGCGCGCGGTGACGTCGTTGCCGCAGGTGTAGCCCAGCACCACCTCCGGGACCCGGGCGGCCGGCACCTGCCGGCACATCCGCCCGATCACCACCGCCAGCTCCGCCTCGTGCTGCACGTCGAACGACACGCCGAGCGGGTACTGGATGGCGTCGGCGGGGCCGATCACGGAGGTGGACGGCTTCAGGAACACCACGGCCGGATCGTCCTTGCCCGGGGCCGCGTTGCCCAGCTCGGCGGCGTGCTCGGCGTAGTTGCGCCCGATGCCGATCACCTTCGACGGCAGCACCGGGGCCAGCAGCCGCACCCGCGGCAGCGGCCACCGGCGTTGGGTGACCTGGACCGGTCCGAACGGGTGGCCCAGGATCTCGGCCACTTCGAGCGACTCGGGCTGGTCGCCCTGGCCCTCGACGATGCCGAACTTCACCTCTTCGTCGATGGAGAATCTAGCGATGCGCATTCTGCGATTTTAGTGGTCGAGCGCGGACCTGGATTCCCGATATCGGCCACGCGCGGTGATCGGCGCCCGGGACGCCGGCCTCATAGGCTTGTCCTATGTCCCGCCTTCCGGACCTGGACGCGCTGCAACTCCTGGTCGCCGTCGCCGACACCGGCTCGCTCGGCAAGGCGGCCGCGCGCAGCGGCATCAGCCAGCCCTCGGCGTCGGCGCGGATGGCGACCCTGGAGCGCCGCCTGGGCCTGAAGCTGCTGGAACGCACGCCCTCCGGCTCCCGCCTCACCGGCGACGGCGCCGTGGTCACCGACTGGGCCCGGCGGGTCCTGGAGCAGGCCGAGGCCCTGGTGGAGGGGGCCGAGGCGCTGCGCGTCCACGCCGACGAGCGGCTCAGCGTGGCGGCCAGCCTCACCATCGCCGAGCACCTGGTGCCCAAGTGGCTCATCGAGCTGCGGCAGCTGCGCCCGGCCACCCGCGTCGGGCTCACCGTGGCCAACTCGCACCAGGTGGTGGCCGCGCTGCGGGCCGCCGAGGCCGAGCTCGGCTTCGTGGAGGGGCCGTGGGTCCCGCGCGACCTGCACTCGGTGGCGGTCGGCCGGGACCGGCTGGCCGTGGTGGTGGCGCCCGCGCACCCCTGGGCGCGGCTGCGCCGGCCGCTGACGGCGGCCCAGCTCGCCGCCGAGCCGCTGCTGCTCCGCGAGACCGGTTCGGGCACGCGCGACGTCCTGGAGGCGGCGCTCGCCGCCCACGACGGCCTCACCGTCCCGCTCATCGAGCTCGGCGCCACCGCGCCGCTGCGCTCGGCCGCCCTGGCCGGCAGCGGCCCGGCGGTGCTGAGCGTGCTGGCGGTCGCCGAGGACATCGCCGCCGGCCGCCTGGTCGAGGTCCCGGTCGCCGAGGAGGTGGCACTGCGGCGGACGCTGCGGGCCGTCTGGCTGCGCGGGCGGGAACTCGGCGACGCCGCCGGCTGGTTGGTGCGGGTGGCGCAGGGGCGGGTGTGACTCGGATCGTCCCAGCGACTCGGATCGTCCTAGCGCCTTGTCCTTGTCCCAGCGCCTTGGCCGCAGCCGCGACCCGACCACTGTCACGACTCGGAGTTACGACTCAGACCCCTCATGCCCGCCGGCCTGGTGCTCGGCGATCTGCCGCCGCACCTCCTCCATGTCCAGGGCCCGCGCCTGCGCGATCAGGTCCACCAGCGGTGTCTCGGGCAGCGCGCCCGGCTGGCCGTAGACCATGACCCCGTCGCGGAAGATCATCAGGGTCGGGATCGAGCGGATGTCGAACGCCCCGGCGAGCTCCGGCTCGGCCTCGGTGTCGACCTTCCCGAAGGTGATGTCCGGGTTCGCCTCGGAGACCCGGTCGTAGACCGGCGCGAACTGGCGGCACGGGCCGCACCAGGCCGCCCAGAAGTCGACGAGCGTGATCCCGTCAGCGGTCACGGTCTTCTCGAACGTGTCCTTGGTCAAGTCCACAGTGCTCATGCGGAAAACTCTACGCGGGGAGTGTCCAGAGTGCCCGTTTCCGCCGGTGGCGGTATCGCCGGTCAGTCCAGGGCCCGCGGGCCCGGCGGGAACCGCACTTCGTTGCGCTCGATCTTGTCGGCCAGCGCCGCCAGCACGTCCACCCCGCAGGCCTCGGCGAATTGCAGCAGGTAGGCCAGCACGTCCGCCACTTCGTCGCGCACCCGGAACGCCTTCTCAGGGTCCGTCATCACCTCGGCCGACTGCTCCGGCGTGAGCCACTGGAAGATCTCGGCGAGCTCGGAGGCCTCGACCATCAGCGCCATCGCGAGGTTCTTCGGGGTGTGATACGGCTCCCACTCCCGGGCCGCCGCGAATTCCATGAGGCGCTTCTGCAGGGCCGCGACGTCGAGATCAGTCATGCCGACCTCTCTATCATGCGCCGCGGTCGGGTCGGCCGAGGGCCTTCACCGCCCCGCGCGCACCCCCGGCGGCTTCCCCGTGCTCTCCCGCACCGTCAGCCGCGGCGTCGCCGCCTTGATGTCGGCCACGCTCCCCGGCTCCTCCACGATCCGCAGCAGCGCCTCGGCGACCTGCACGCCCAGCGCGTGCGTGTCCCGGGACAGCGCCGTGATCGCCGGGTGCACCACGCGGGTCAGCACCGAGTCGTCGAACGACACGATCGACAGCTCCCCGGGCACCGGCACCCCCATCTCGGTGGCCACCCCGAGCCCGGCCACCGCCATCAGATCGCTGTCGTAGACGATCGCGGTCGGCGCGTCCGGCTGGGACAGCAGCCGGCGGGTCACCGCCGCGCCCTCGCCGTCGCTGAAGTCGGTCGGCACCGAGTGGGTGTCGGCCAGGCCCAGCTGGCCGGCCGCGTCCTTCAGGGCCCTGATACGGCGCTGGGTGTGCTGGAACGTCGGCGTCCCGGCCACGTGCGCGATCCGGGTGTGCCCGAGCGCGGCCAGGTAGCGCACGGTCTCCAGCATCGCCTCGCGGTCGTCGGCCCACACCGTCGGCAGGTCGCCGTGCTTGCCGTGGCCGCCCAGCACGATGGCCGGCACGCCGAGCGCCGCCACCGCCGCGATCCGCGGGTCCTTGGTCTGCGGGTCCACGATCAGCAGGCCGTCCACCCGCTGCTCGCCGGCCCACCGCCGGTACACCGTGAGCTCGGCCTCGGTGTCGTCGACCACTTGCAGCAGCAGCGCGACCGAGCGGGCCGACAGCACCGACTGCATGCCGTAGATGAGCTGCGCGTAGAACGGCTCGGCGCCCAGGGTCCGGGTGGGCCGGGCCAGCACCAGGCCCACCGCGCCGGCCGGGGCGCCGCCGAGGGCGCGGGCCGCGCTGTGCGGGTGCCAGTTCATCCGTTCGGCGGCCTGGAGGATCCGGGCCCGCGTGGCCTCGCTGACCCCGGGTCGCCCGTTGAGCGCGAAGGAGACCGCGCTCGGCGACACCCCGACCTCGCGCGCGATGTCGGCGATGGTGAGCCGGCCCTTGGCCTTCTCGTGGCCCAGTGCGGCACCTGGCTTGTTGACACCGCTGCCAGAGGTGGGCATTAATGACTCCCAGCTGCTTTAGCGCTTTAGTGGCTCGTTCGGGTGGGACATCAGGAGGGGCCGTGGCCGTCCAGACCAAGTCCGCGGAGGCGACGGAGCTTTTCGTCGGCACCGAGGCGGAACCGCGTCAAGTCCTCCGGCTCGTGCTCCGACGGGCCGTCACGGATGGTGCCGTGACTGTATCGCTTCTCGGTGAGCTGGTGCGAGGAAACGCCGCGGTCCGGGCCGGGGACGGGGAGACGCTGGTCGAGCTGCCGATGGCCTTCGACGAGGCTGTCGTGCCTGGTCAGAGTGTCCTCGCCGGGCTCCGGCTGCTCGGCGGCGACGACGAGACGCCGGCCGAGCAGCCGGTGTCAATAGCGGCCGTCGAACCGGGCTAGAAGATGTACCTGGTCTCGCATTTCCATTACGACCCGGTTTGGTGGAACACCCAGGCGGGCTACACGCAGGCCTGGGAGTTGCAGGGCGACGACGGGACCACCCGCCCCGTCTGGGAGAACAACGCCTTCCACCTCGTCAGAGCTCACCTAAGGACGTCTCCTATATAGACACCAAGACCGCGCCCGGCCGTTGGTGGGCGATGGTGAAGCTGATGTGGTTCGGCCGCGCGCAGTACACGGCGGCGGTGCCGGTGGTGGTGCGATGACGCACTCGCACGCTCTACTTGGGTTCCATCAACGCGGCGGCGTGGGCGAACTGCTCCGATATGTCAGAGGTCTTCGAACGGACCACCACTCCCGGCAACTCCACGACCCGGCCCGAGATCCGCCGCGCGCTCGTCGCCCATGCCCCCGGCTTCGAGCACCCGGGCGACCCGTCGCAGCCGGACAACACCCATAGGCACTAGCGCCGGATCAGGGAACGTACACCCTGTCGAGGTAGTCGATGAGCTTCCGTTCGCTATGCCGGAGCTGCTCCTGCCGCTCGGCCGGTAACGCCAGTAGAACGTCTACAAGGGCCTCATCGCGCGGAACGTAGACCATCGTGCCGGTGTAGACGCGGCACCCGGAGCACCAGGCAAGCCCGACGCAACGTTCGAAGAACGCGGAGTCCTCCGGATGATGCCGGTAGGTGTACCGGCGGACCGCCTGCCCGCAAGCACCACATACTTGCCGATCGCCGTCGCGGCGGATCTCGAATGAGCCGACCTTGCGCCAGGCCCCCGAGCCGGCCTCTGTTCTTCAAGCTGCCATGCACAGCATGCTCTCACGGCCTTGGTTTCCCCAGGGCGAACGTCGCCTGCTCCAGGCACTAGCTCGCGGCCGCCCGCTCCACCTCCAGCAACGACGCCGCATGCCGCTGCGCCTCATAAGCCCGCTTCCCGCCCCGCACTCCGAACAGCCGCTTCGTCCACACCAGGTAGATCACCAGCAGCAGGTTCAGCGCGAAGGTCCCGAGCTTCAGCAGCGTCACATGATGGGAGAGTTCGTAGATCTCCAGCGGCAGGAACATGCCGGTCGCCACGAACGCGAAGTACTCACCCCACCGCTGAAGCAGCCACAGGCCCAAGCCCTCGATGACCTCGATCACGGCGTAGGCGACCAGTGCCATCACGATCCAGGTCAGCGTCGTCGGTTTGGCGTCGACCGCCTTCTGGAGCGCTTCCAGCGTCTTCGAGTGCTGCAAGTCGAAGCCGGCCTTGCCGAATACCTGCTTCACCACCGGCGCCGCCTGGTCGAACGCCTGCCGCAGCTCGTCCTGCCGTCCCGCGAACCGGTGCACCACATACGCGGCCGCCAGCAGCAGCGCGCCGCGTACCCATCGCTCCACTGCGAAGAACCGCAGCAGCACCGCGTCGCGCATCTCAGCACCGCGCTTCACCAGCGGTGCGTCCTCGGCCGGGCCGGTGGGCGGCGTGGTGCCGTCCGCGACCGGAACGAAATCCGCGCAGCGCAGGCACCGCCAGGTGGTGCCGCCGGCCGTGCGCGCCGTCAGCCGTTCCCGCAGCGCCGCCTCGTCCGGCGCGTACAGCACGTGCCCGCCGAGCGCGCAGCCCAGCAGGCTCCAGTCGAAGCGGTGCCGCTGTTTGTCCATGTTCGTAACGATATAGCGAAGGCCTCAGCCCACGTAGTACCGCCCCAGATACGCCACCAGCAGCCGCTTGCACTCCTCGATCAGCGCCGGGTCCCCGCTCGGGTCGCTGCGGAACGCCATCTGGAGCACGGCGTCCGCCGCCTCCATCGTCACTCGCAGCGCCAGCTCGATCTGGGCCTCCTCGGCGTCCGACGACGCCAGGAAGGGCGTCAGCAGTCGCATCCGCCGCGCCACCGCGGTGTTGTTCTCGACCGACTCGTCCAGCAGATACAGGTCGCGCGGATCGGCCTCGGACCACTTGCTGCCCGCGCCGAAGTCCAGCACGCCGAAGCCGGGCTGGGTGCGCCGCATGTCGACGAACTCGTCGATGGCGATGGTGACGACGTCCTCCACCGAGCCCGGCGGCGTCTGCCCGAACCGGTACGCCAGCCGGTCCAGATACGTCTGGAGGTTCCGGGTGGCCAGCGCGTGGACCAGCGCGCTCTTGTCGGCGAAGAACTGGTACACCGTTCCGATCGGCACCTCGGCGCGCTTGGCGACGGCGGTGGTGGTGAGCCCGGCGAACCCGACCTCGTCGAGCAGTTCGGCGCAGACGTTCAGGATCCGCTCGTAGCGTTCGGCGCTGCGCCGCTGCATCGGCCGGCGCCGCAGACCGGGGGCGCCGCCCGCGCCCGCCGCGCTCTCGGTGTTCTCCGCGCGCTCCGTCGTCGTCTCCATTCCGCTATTCTCCTCCGCCCGCTAACCTGAGGATGACTCATGTTACGCCCGTTCCGGAGGTGGCCCCGCAGTGACCGACCACGCCCCGCTCCCGTCCTTCCCCAGCGCTTTCCACTGGGGAACCTCCACCTCCGCCTACCAGGTCGAGGGCGCCGCCGCCGAGGACGGCAAGGGCGTCTCGATCTGGGACACCTTCGTCCGGCAGCCCGGCGCGGTCCGCGAGGGCCAGACCGGTGACGTGGCCTGCGACCACTACCACCGCTATCCGGAGGACATCGGCCTGATGGCCGGCCTCGGGGTGAACGCCTACCGCTTCTCGATCGCCTGGACCCGGATCCAGCCCGACGGCTCCGGTCCGGCGAACCCGGCCGGCCTGGCCTTCTACGACCGGCTCGTCGACGCCTTGCTGGAGCAGGGGATCACGCCGTTCCCCACCCTCTTCCACTGGGATCTGCCGCAGGCCCTGGAGGACCGCGACGGCTGGCTGGCCCGTGACACCGCGTACCGCTTCGCCGAGTACGCCGGGCTGGTCGCCGAGCGGCTCGCCGACCGCGTCGAGCACTGGATCACCCTCAACGAGCCGTTCATCCACCTGGCCTACGGCTACGCCTTCGGCGTCCACGCCCCGGGCCGCGCGCTGATGACCGACGCCATCCCGGTCGCGCACCACCAGCTGCTCGGGCACGGCCTCGCCGTCAGTGCTCTGCGATCGGCGGGCGCGGCCCGGGTGCTGATCGCGAACAACTGCACCCCGGTCTGGCCGGCCAGTACGGCGCCGGAGGACCAGGCCGCCGCCGACACCTACGACGCGCTGCACAACCGGCTGTTCCTGGACCCGATCCTGCTTGGGACCTACCCCGACCTGTCGGCCTACGGCACCGGCCCGGACCTCCGCGGCGCGGTGCGCGACGGCGATCTGGACGTCATCGCGGCCCCGCTGGACGGCCTCGGCATCAACTACTACAACCCCACCCGCGTCGCCGCGCCCGGACCCGAGCACGGGCTGCCGTTCCAGGACGTGCCGATCGAAGGTGTGCCGCGCAGCGCGTTCGACTGGCCGGTGGTGCCGGACGGCCTGCGGGAGCTGCTGGTCGGGCTGGCCGACCGCTACGGCCTGGCGCTGCCGCCGGTGTACATCACCGAGAACGGCACCTCGGTGGCGGACAAGGTGGTGGCCGGCCGGGTCGCCGACGCCGAGCGCATCGCGTTCCTGGACGGCCACATCAGGGCCCTGGCCGAGGCGATGGAAGCGGGCGTCGACGTGCGCGGCTATCTGACCTGGACCCTGATGGACAACTTCGAGTGGGCCGAGGGCTTCACGCAGCGGTTCGGCCTGGTGCACGTGGACGAGCAGACGCAGGTCCGGACGCCGAAGGACTCGTACTACTGGCTGCGCGACCGGCTCGCCGAGCTGCGGGCGGGCGGTCGCGCCAGGCCGTGACCGCCGGTGGGTGACTGCCGGCGGGTGGCTGCCGGTCGCTGGGCCGACCGCCGGCGGTCACCAGCTCTGCAACGTCCAGGTGTTGCCGTCGGGGTCGGCGAACCGCGCGTAGAACACGTCGGGCCGGCCCTCCGCGGACATCTTCTCCACCGCGTCGACGTCGACGCCGCGCCCGACCAGCGCGTCGCGCGCGGCCTCGATGTCGTCGACCACCAGGTGCAGCATCTTGATCGATCCCGGCGGCGTGTCGATCACTCCTTTGCCGAACGCGATCGAGCACGATGATCCGGGCGGCGTCAGCTGGATCACGCGGAAGTCCTCGCCGAACGAGACGTCATGATCGACGCGGAAGCCCACCTGGCGTTCGTAGAAGTCCTTGGCGCGATCCACATCCGTCACCGGCACCGGGACCAGCTCGAGTTTGAAGTCCATGGCGCTCAGCCTGACACGGGCCGCCGACAAGCGCCCACTTGTGGGAACCCGGGTGCGCCCGGCGGTGTAACGAGGGCGGAGGTGCTTCTATGCGCAGATACTTGGCTGTTGTGTCCCTGGTCGCGCTCGTCGGCTGTTCGGCGTGCGGGACGTCGTCCCGGTCCGCGGGTTCGTCGCCGACGCGCTCGGCGTCCGGCGCCGCGTCGCCGGGCGCCGCCCCGACCGCCGCCGCCCCGACCGCCGCCGCCCCGACCGCCGCCCCGTCCCCCGACCCCATGGCGGGGATCTGTCCGGCCGGCGCGGTCCACGCCGAGCCGCCGCCGGCCTGGACCGCCTCGGCCCATCCGCCGGTCGGCAACCGCTGGGTCGAGGGCGTGAACGGCCTGGCCGTCGGCGTGCTGTTCAAAGACCCGCTGCAAGCCGGGCAGGACAACAAGATCCTGTGGATCATGAAGGTGCCGCGCGACGGCGCCCCGCTCGAAGCCGTCGCCACGCCGCAGAACGGCGGGGCCTCGGTGGACCTTCCCGAGACCCCGCCGGACGCCGAGCCGGGCGAGATCTACCCCTCGATCAACTCCGTCCCCACGCCCGGTTGCTGGATCGTGCAACTGGGCTGGGGCAACGCTCACGACGTGGTCGCGGTGCCCTTCACCTGACCGGCGAACACGTCGCGGAACGCGGTGAGCACGGTCTTCGCCGACGAGGTGTCGTAGACCGCGAACACGACGCGCGGAAAACGCCCCGCGAAGTCGCCGCCGCCGGTCAGATGCGTCCGAAAGGCGGTGGCGACGGTCGTCGGGTTGTTCCGGAAGACCCCGCAGCCCCAGGCGCCGAGTACGAGCGTCCCGACGCCGTGGTGCGCCGCGACGGCCAGGACCCGCGCCGACCGCTCGGCGAGCAGCGCGGGCACCTCGCGCAGAGCCCCGGGCTCGTGCCGGGACAGCGCGCCGGCGTTGGGCGCCGGGGAGGTCAGGAAGGAGACGAAGTACGGGTCGTCCAGCAGCTTCGTCCTGCTGTCCCGGTACACCGGGACGTCGGGGGAGTAGATGACACGATGGCTGTAGCGGGTGTCGCCGCTCTGCCGGTGCGCGGCGTAGTAGTCGGGCGCCTCAAGCAGCGTTGTGTAGAGCGCGGAGCTACGGCAGATGTCCTCTTCCTGCGCGCGGGCGCCGCCGAGGTAGCCGCCGCCGGGATTGCGGGCGGAGGCGAAGTTGAGGATGGCGACGTTCTCTTCGCCCTCGTCGAGCACCAGACGCTGACCGGCCGCGGTGCTGGTCTCGTCGGTGACTTCGAACTCTGTCTCGTGGAGCTGCTGCCCCTCGCCGCCGCCAGCCTGCTTCGCCGCGTCGAGCAGCGCTTCGGTCTGGTCGGGCGAGTACGAGCGCGTGCCCTGACAGGCCTCTGCGACGTCGTCCGCCAGGTCGACGCGATGGCCCTTCTGGTTGGTGTAGAAGCCGGCGGCGATGATCGCCTCGTTCGCCCGGCTGATGCCTTCGTAAATCCCCATGGAGCTCTCTATTTGACGAAAGTGAAAAGCTTGTCAGTGTTCTGCGTGGGCGCCGGATCGCGCTCCTGCCGGTGCCCCGCGACGTAGACCGACTCCGGCAGCGCCGCGTCCGACTCCCACAGCAGGGAGAAGCCCGCCTGGGCGAACCAGTCGTGGATCGACGGCACCAGGTTCGGCTCGTGCCGGTGGCGGGTCCAGATCACGGTGCCGCCCCGCGCTGTCAGCCCCGCCGCGCGCGCGACGGTGTTCGCGACGTCGGCATCGGAGATGTTGCCGAAGATGCCGCACAACAGCAGCAGATCGGCCGGGCCGAAGTCGGCGAAGGTGGCCGGATCGGCGGCGTCGCCGGTCACGATGTCGATGGACTCGGTCAGTCCGAGGTTCGCGGCCGTCCCGCGGGCGACGTCGGCGATTGCCGGATCGACCTCCACCAGGCGCGCGACGACGTCGGTCCGGCGCGGGTGGGCGGCGACGACGGGGAGTATGTCCCGCCCTTGGCCGGCGCACAGATACAGGATCCTGATCGCGCCCGGCGGGGCCTCGTTCAGGGCCCGGACGATGCCGTCGTTGACCACCAGCAAGCGGCTGGCCAGCGCCGACGACGGATCGTCGTACGCTGCGAACCACTGCGTCCAGTCTCTTAATTCCGCCATGATCCCGTCCCCCTGACCTACGATCGCGCTATGGTCGATCAATACCCTCCCATGGCGCCCTACGCCACCGGATTTCTCGATACCGGGGACGGAAACCGCATCTACTACGAGAAGCTCGGGAACCCCGACGGCAAGCCCGCGGTGAACCTGCACGGCGGTCCGGGCTCGGGCTCGCTCGTCGGCCCGACTCGCGGGTGGGACCCCGAGACGTGGCACGTGATCCGCTTCGACCAGCGCGGATGCGGGCGCAGCACCCCGCACGCCAGCGACCCGGCGACGGACATGTCGCTGAACACCACACCGCACCTGATCGCCGACATCGAGCTGCTGCGGGAGCACCTCGGCATCGAGAGGTGGCTGGTGAAGGGCGGCTCATGGGGCGCGACGCTCTCCCTGGCCTACGCCGAGCAGCACCCCGAGCGGGTGTCCGAGATGATCATCCCCGCGGTCACGATGACGCGGCCCGAGGAGACCGACTGGCTCTATCGGGGCGTCGGCCGGTTCTTCCCCGAGGCGTTGGACCGGTTCCAGAAGCACGTTCCGGAGGACGAGCGCGACGACCTGTTGGCCGCTTATGCCCGGCTGCTGGCGAGCCCCGACCGCGCGGTGCAGGAGGCGGCTGCGGCGGAATGGGTGCGCTGGGAGGACACGGTGGTGTCGCTGGAGCCGCAGAACACCAGCGGCGACCACTACAGCTCGCGGATCGACGACGCCCGGCTGGCCTTCGTGCGGATCTGCGCGCACTACTTCAGCAACAACGCGTGGCTGGAGGACGGCCAGATCCTGCGCGACATCCACAAACTGCACGGGATTCCGGCAGCGCTCGTCCACGGTCGCCACGACCTCGGCAGCCCGCTGTACACGGCCTGGCAGATCGCCCAAGCCTGGCCGGACGCGACGCTCTATGTCATCGAGGACTCCGGGCACACCGGCAGCCAGGAGATGAGCCGGATCCTGAATCAGGTGACGGCGGAGTTCGCGGCCCGGTAGCGGCGGCGCTTCGGAAACGGCAGCGCTCTGGAAGCGGCGGCGCTTCGGATGGCTGCCCCGGTAGCGGCGTCGCTGCGCACGGCCGGTCCGGCGCGCGCCGGGCCCGGGCACCGCCCCGCACCGGACGTCGTGTCCTCTGGGCAGCGGGCCCGGGCTCGCCTACGCTGATCTTGTGCCGAACAACCCCCTCATCCCTCGCTCCGAAGCCGAACGCCGCGACACGACCGATCCGTTGGCCGCGCTCCGCTCGGAGTTCGTGATCCCCGACGACTCGCTGATCTACCTCGACGGCAACTCGCTGGGCCGCCTGTCCAAGGCCTCGCTTGCGCGGGTCGAGGAGGTGGTCGCCGGGGAGTGGGGGAACCGGCTGATCCGGTCCTGGAACGAGCGGTGGCAGACGCTGCCGCAGGTCGTCGGCGACTTCCTCGGCGAGCAGTTCCTCGGCGCGGCGCCGGGGCAGGTCGTGGTCTCCGACTCGACATCGGTGAACCTCTACAAGCTGGCCTCGGCGGCGCTCGACGCGCGGCCGGGCCGGAACGTCATCATCAGCGACCTCCATAACTTCCCGACCGACCGTTATGTTCTGGAAGGTCTGGCCGCAGCGCGGGGTCTGGAGCTGAAGCTCGTCGAGTTCGACGAACTGCTCGGCCCGACGGCGGATCAGCTCCGGGCGGTCGTGGACGAGCGGACGGCGCTGGTGTCGCCGTCGCAGGTGGACTACCGCTCGGCGGCGCTTGCCGATCTGGGCGCGGTCAACCAGGTGGTGCACGAAGCCGGGGCCCTGGTGCTCTGGGACCTGTGCCACTCGGTCGGCGCGGTCCCGATCGAGCTGGACGCGACGGGGACCGACCTGGCGGTCGGGTGCACCTACAAGTACCTCAACGGCGGACCGGGCTCCCCGGCCTTCCTGTACGTCAGCCAGTCCCTCATTGAAGGGCTGCGGCAGCCGATCTGGGGCTGGTACGGGCAGCGCGACCAGTTCGCGATGGGCCAGGGCTACGACCCGGTGCCGAGCGCCACGCGGTTCCTGGTGGGCACGCCCCAGGTGGTCGGGGTGTCGCTGGTCGACGCGGGCGCGCACGTGCTGGCGGCGGCGGGCATCAAACCGTTGCGGGACAAGGGCGTGGCGCTGACCGAGTTCGCGATCGAGCTGTTCGACGCCTGGCTGGCGCCGCTCGGGTTCACGCTCGGGAGCCCGCGGGACGCCGCCGTGCGCGGCAACCACGTGTCGGTGCGGCACCAGGAGGCGTACCGGATCTGCCGGGCGCTGATCGAGCGGTACGACGTGATCCCGGACTTCCGGATCCCGGACCGGGTGCGGCTGGGCATGGCGCCGGCCACCACGCGGTTCGTGGACGTGTGGGACGCGTTCGACGCGATGCGCCGGATCGTGGAGGCGCGGGAGTACGAGGCGGTCGACCCGACCCGGACCGATGTGACGTGATGTGCCTTGCCGTGACGTGACGTGACGTGAAGTGCTGTGCTTCGGTGTCGCGTGATGTTATGTCGCGCGGCGTTGCGGCACGGCGAAAGGCCGGCGTCCTCCTTGAGGGACGCCGGCCTTTCACTTTCAAGCCCTGATCAGGGCCTTCCTCACAATCCCAATGATTTCGCGATGATGGTCTTCATCACCTCGCTGGTCCCGCCGTAGATCCGCGACACCCGCGTATCGGCGTACAAACGCGCGATGGGGAACTCGGTGATATAGCCATATCCGCCATGCAATTGCAGGCACTTGTCGATGACCCGCCCCGCGACTTCCGTGCAGAACAGCTTCACCTTGGCGGCGTCGGCGACCGTGAGCTCGCCCGCGTCGTGCAGCTCCAGCGCGCGATCGACCATGCACTGCGCCGCCTCGACCTCGGTGGCGCACTCGGCGAGAACGAACTTCGTGTTCTGGAACGAGGCCACCGAAGTCCCGAACACGGTGCGCTCGCGCACGTAGTCCAGGGCGAACCGCAGCGCCGCCTCCGCGGACGCGTAACCCCCGACTGCGATGGCCAGCCGCTCCTGCGGCAGGTTGTGTGTCAGGTAACTGAATCCCTGCCCCGCCTCGCCGAGCAGGTCCTCCACCGGAACCAGCACGTCGTTGAAGGCCAGCTCCGCGGTGTCGGAGGTCTTGAGCCCGATCTTGTCGAGCTTGCGGCCGACCGAGTAGCCCGGGGACTTGGTGTCCACGCACAGGATCGACAGGCCGCCCCGCCGGTCCTCCGGGGTGGCGGGCGCCGTACGCGCGACCACCAGGACCAGGTCGGCCAGGACGCCGCCGGTGATGAACGTCTTCGCGCCGTTGAGGACGTAGTGCCGGCCGTCGTCGGTCAGCTTGGCGGTGGTCTGGATGCCCGCCAGATCGGACCCGGTCCCCGGCTCCGTCATGGCGATCGCCGTCATCAGCTCGCCGCTGATGAACTTGGGCAGCCACCGCGCCTTCTGCTCGTCGGTGGCGTAGGCCAGCAGATAGGGCAGGATCAGCCCGACGTGGACGGTGGTGGTGCCGAACGTCACCCCGGCGCGCGTGGTCTCCTCGATCACCACGGCCTGGTACTTGAAGGTGCTCAGCCCCGCGCCGCCGTACTCCTCCGGCACCTCGATGCCGAAGACCCCGAGTTCGGCCAGGCGGTTGTAGAACTCATGCGGCGGATGCCCGGCCTTCTCCCACTCGGGGTAGACCGGTGCCACTTCCTTGGCGATGAAGTCGCGGAGGATGGCGCGGAAGGCTTCGTGGTCCTCGGTGTAGACGGTGCGGCGCATGGCCACAAGTTACCTGCGGGTATCGCGAGCCGCCATGGGGCGCCGTCAAAAAGCGTCCCCGGGAGGCTCCGGCGACTGTTGGGTCTCGCCGTCCGGGACCGGCTTCGCGCCGCCCTGGAACGCGGCCAAGTCGTCGCCGTGCATCACGCGGCAGGGGAAGATGTCCGAGGCCGCGCGGCGCACCAGGCCGTCGAGGGGGAGCGGGCCGTCGGAGGCCAGCAGAACCAGGTTGCCGAACTTGCGGCCGCGCAGGATGCCCGGGTCGGTCAGCACCGCCACGTGGGCGAAGTGGTGGCGGGCGTTGGCGACCTGGCCGCGGGTGAACGCCAGGCCGCCGCCGGCGGCGCCGTCGGCGAGGTTCGCGATGTGCACGCCCTGCGGGCGCAGGGCCCGTTTCGACAGGCCGTAGTACTCGCTGGAGGTCAGGTGCTTCGGGATGCGCGCGCCCGCGTAGACGTCCGTGATGGTCAGGTCGAAGGCGCCTTCCGGGACCCGGCCCAGCACGTCGCGGGCGTCCCCGGTGCGCAGCCGCACGCGGGCGTTGCGCGGCAGCGGCAGCTCGGCGCGGACGAAGTCCAGCAGCTTGCCGTCGATCTCCACCACCTGCTGGCCGGAGCCCGGCCGGGTGACGGCGATGTAGCGCGGCAGCGTTAGGCCGCCGCCGCCCAGATGCAGCACCCGCAGCGGGGCCCGCTCCGCGGCCGCCAGGTCGACCATGAACGCGATCTGGCGCACGTACTCGTACTCCAGGTGCGTCGGGTCGTCGAGGTCGACATGGGAGTGCGGAGTGCCGCCGAGCATCAGCTGGAAGGCGTTGCGGCGGTCCAGGTCCCGCAACAATTCCGGCTGCTCCGCCTCGCCGTCGAACAGGTCCCATGTCTCGTCGTGCGATGTGTTTTCGCGGGGCATGTCTCACATCTTTGCTCTGATCGGGCGAACTCGCTAAACGGTCCGGTGCGCCTGGCCGATGGGCGGTCGATAGGTCGAAAGTGTAAGCACATGCCTGAGAGAACCGGTATTCCCCGTTCCCGACGATCATTCTTGGCCGGTGCCCTCGCCTCCGGCGCGGCCGCCGCGCCGCTGCTGACCGGAACCGACACCGCCGCCGCCGTCACCGCGCTGGCCGGCAAGCCCTCGGCGGCCCCGCTGCCGTGGAGCCGCGACGAAGTGCGCGACGAGGCGCGCTGGCAGACCTGTGTGGGTCTGGCGCGACAGCTGTTACTGGTGGGAACGAAGAACGAGGACCTGAAACTCACCTATCTGCGAACCCTGATCGACGACGGCCTGCCGAAGACCACGGCGCCCAAGCGGGTGCTGGTGATCGGCGCCGGCATCTCCGGGCTGGTCTCGGCCTGGCTGCTGAAGTCGGCCGGCCACGACGTCACCGTGCTGGAGGCCAACGGCAGCCGGATCGGCGGCCGGATCAAGACCTTCCGGGTCGGACCGGAGACCTCCGAGCAGCCGTTCAGCGACCCGGCGCAGTACGCCGAGGCCGGCGCCATGCGGATCCCCAGCCAGCACCCGCTGACCCTGGCCCTGGTCGACAAGCTGAACGTGCGGCGGCGGCCGTTCTACAACGTCGACGTCGTGGCCGGCACCGGGAACCCGGACGGGACGCCGCCGCCGGTCAGCTACCAGGCGTTCACCGGCGAGACCTGGACCAACGGCACCGGGACCGGCGGCTACAAGCCCCCGACTCAGGCCTCGAACGCCTGGATCCTGGCCAACGGCCTGCGGGCCCGCAAGTCCGAGTACGGCGACCACCCGGCCGCGATGAACCGCGGCTTCGGGATGTCCGAGTCCATGCTGAACAAGACCACCCACGCCTCCATGGACTCGATCCTGGGCCCGATCTACGACTACTACTCGACCCGCGACCAGGACGGCACGCGCAAGCTGAAGCCCTTCGACCAGTGGGTCGAGGGCTGGGCCCGGCTGCTCTACGACTTCGACGGCTTCTCGATGGGCCGCTTCCTCACCGAGTACGCCGACCTCACCGACGGCTCGCTGGAGGCGATCGGCACCATCGAGAACCTCACCTCGCGGCTGCCGCTGGGCTTCCTGCACAGCTTCCTGGACGCCTCGGACATCAACCCGAACGTCACCTACTGGGAGCTGGAGGGCGGCACCGCGACGCTGCCGTACACGCTGCTGCCGCAGGTCTCCGACCTGGTGGTGATGAACCGCCGGGTCATCGAGCTCGAATACTTCGACCCGAAGCGGGCCGGGCAGGCCGTGCACACCGACGCCAAGAACCAGGTGTGGGTCCGCACCGTGCAGGAGACCGGCGGCGACCACGAGCCGGGCACCGAGGTGCCGGGCAGCTTCCAGGAGTACACCGCGGACGTGGCGATCGTGACGATCCCGTTCTCGGCGCTGCGGCACGTGCAAGTCAGCCCACTGATGTCCTACAAGAAGCGCCGCGCGGTGATCGAGCTGCACTACGACGCCGCGACCAAGGTCCTGCTGGAGTTCAACCGCCGCTGGTGGGAGTTCACCGAGGAGGACTGGAAGCGCGAACTCGACGCCGTCCAGCCCGGACTCTACGACAAGTACCAGTCCGAGGCCGGCGGGGTCCCGGCGGTCCACGCGGTCGGCGGCGGCTCGGTGACCGACGTGCCCAACCGCTTCATCTACCACCCCTCGCACCAGATCGGCGACAGCAAGGGCGGCGTCGTCCTGGCGTCCTACTCCTGGGCCGACGACGCGGTCCGCTGGGACTCCCTCGACGACGACGAGCGCTACCCCTATGCGCTGCGCGGCATGCAGCAGGTCTACGGCAAGCGCGTCGAAGCCTTCTACACCGGCCGCGGCAAGACCCAGAGCTGGGTCCGCAACCGCTACGCCCTCGGCGAGGCGGCGGTCCTCACCCCGAACCAGCTGATCCAGCTCCACCCGGCGATCTGCACCCCGGAGGGCCCCCTCCACTTCGCCGGCGAGCACACCTCGCTGAAGCACGCCTGGATCGAGGGCGCCCTGGAGTCCGCGGTCCGGACCGCCCTGGAGGTCAACGCCGCGTAGCCACACGTTCGAGGGACTTTTCGGTACGAACCGCCTGCCGTGGCAATCACTGAGGCAGGTGGGGACGGCGCCGGGGCCGCACGGGCTGGTGCGGCACCCGGCGTCGAGAACCGAGGAGAAGGCCAGGACGTGAGCGAGGGCGAGGGCGAGGGCGAGGACGAGGGCGAAGACGGTACGGGCGGGGCGGGCAGGGCGGGCGCTCGGGGGCGCCTGACAGGGGGTTGAGAGGGCGGGGCGGCGGAGTCGGCGGAGAACAGCCGCCGATCCGGGGCGGCGGCTTGCGGCGAGGACTCCGGCCTGCTCGGTGGTGGTGATGGGCGTCCTCTTGGTGACCTTTTTTGCTGGCCTTTTTGTCGGTCTTTTCTGTCGGTGTCAGGACCCGCGCGGGAGAACGGAGGCGGCTGAGCCGTGGTCGGTATCGGACTCGGCGTCGGGGTCGCGATGTGCGTCCACGTCGGCCTGCTCGGCGTGGGGGTGGACGTGGGACTCGTCTGCGCTGTCGAACAACAGCCTCCTGCGATGGCGCCGATGGCGCCGATCGCGCCGCCGGCACTGATGGAGCCGGAATTCCCGGCGGTGACGCCACCGTTGGCCGAGCTGCTGTGCACGTGTCCGCCGGCCGGCGCCGCCGTGGGCCGAGCCGGGCTCAGAGTGCCCGTCGCGTTCGCGGGACGGCCGAGCCGGGCGTCGCAGCCGGTCCGGTTCCGGATGGCCGTCGTGAATCCGGCCACTGATCCGCCCGATCCCACGCCGCCCTCGGATCCGCTGCCGGTCGAACCCGGACTGCCGCTCCAGCCCGGACGCCATCAGCATCTGCCGCTGCCGAGCAGCCCGGCACCGGCTCCTCAGCCGCCCAAGCCTTCGCCGCAGCCGCCCCAGCCGCAGCCGCCCCAGCCGCAGCCGCCCCAGCCGCAGCCGCCCCAGCCGTCGCCACCGTCGATTCCGGCACCGCCGCCCGCGCCTGTGCCCGTGCCGCCGAAGCCGGCCCCGAACCCGACACCGTGCGACTGCCCGCCGCCGAAACCGGCCCCGCCGGCGCCCTCGGTGCCCAAGGTGGCGCCCAAGCCGGCGCCCGCGGCCCCGGCCCCCGCTCCGCGGATCGCGCCACCAGCGGCGGCGCCGCCGCAAAAGCCTGAGATCCCTCCGGCCGAGGCGGCCCCGCCGCCGGACCGGCCCGACGACAGCGCCGATTGGGGCCTGATCTCACTCGTCGCCCTGATGGTCCCCGCGGCCATCGCGGCGGCCGTCGCCGCCGGCGGAGCCGCCGGTGCGGGCGGCGGACCATCCGGACCGGCTGCAGGAGGCAAACCATGATGTGGTTCTGGGCGCTCGTCTCGCTCGCGGTGGGCGTGGCCATCGCGGTCGCGCTGTCGACACTGCTCGGGCGCAGCGAGCGCGCGTCGTCGGGCACCTACAACCCGCAGGCGCTGTCGGTGATCGGCAGCGCCCTGCTGTCCTCGTTCATCCTGGTGACCGCGTTCCTGATCGCCGGGACCTGGTCCACCTACAACACCGACCGCCAGCACACCTACGACGAGGCGCGCGCCGCCACCACCGCGTACTGGCTGGCCGGGAAGCTGCCGCCGACCGACCGGGACCGGGTGCGCGGCGAGCTGACCACGTACGTGCACCAGGTGATCAGCAAGGACTGGCCGGCGATGGGCGACCATCAGACTTCTGATCAGGCCTACGCCACCCTGGACGGCCTGCGCGCCGACGTCGCGGCCATACACTCCGCCGACGCGACCGCGGAGAAGAAGCGCTCGGACCTGGCCGCGTCGCTGGACGACATCTACTCCAAACGACTGATCCGCGCCGCCGACGTCAACTACGACATGCCCAAACTGCTGTATGTCGCGCTCATCATCGCCGCGCTCCTGCTGATCGCCTACCCGCCGCTGGTCGGGCTGACCGCCAACGGCCGCAATGTAGTGCTGCTGTCCGGTCTCGGCGCGATGGTGGGGCTGGGGATCTTCATCGTCGTCGCGCTCTCCCATCCCTACAGCGAGCCGCTGACCATTCAGCCGAGCGCTTTTCGACACGCCCTGGAGCGCTTCGGACAGATCGATGGATGAGCCGCGTACCATCCGTTACCGAGTCGTTGTTAATTAACCCGTGATCGGAAACGTCCCTGGCGACTAGATTGCGCCGCAGTTTCCATACGTAAACGGGAGGAGTCTCGTCTCATGTCAGAGCACGAGCACAGTACTAGGGCGCCGGTGGTGACACCGGCCCGGGTCATCGCGGCGGTCTGCGTCATCGCACCCTTCGTCGCGACGCTCTACGTCCCGATATACGACAAGGACAAGCCGGAGGTCGCGGGGTTCCCCTTCTTCTTCTGGTGGCAACTGCTGTGGGTGGCGGTCACGGCCGGGCTCATGGGCCTGGCGTATTTCGTCATACGGCGCGAGGAGCTGGCGCGCAAGGCGGCGGCGGCCCAGCCGCAGAGCGCTGATGGTGGCGGAGATGCCGAAAACGTTGCCGACTCGGGCGCGGACACCGCCGCCGACTCGGCCGATTCCGACGACGCTGATGGCTCTGGCGGCTCCGCCGATTCCGCTGATTCCGCTGATTCCGCCGAGGAAGGGGACGCCAAGTGAGCACCATCCTCGCGGACGCCGCACCGGGCGCGCCGACCGACATCCCCACCCCGACGGTCGGCGCGCACGGCATCAACCAGACCGAGCTGGCCATCGTCATCTTCTTCTTCCTGCTGGTCTCGGTCCTGGGCTTCCTGGCCGCGCGGTGGCGCCAGGCCCGGCAGGCCAACCACTTGGAGGAATGGGGCCTGGGCGGCCGCAGTTTCGGCGGCTGGATCACCTGGTTCCTGCTCGGCGGCGACCTGTACACCGCCTACACCTTCATCGCGGTCCCGGCGGCGATGGTCAGCGGGGCCTTCGGCTTCTTCGCCGTGCCCTACACCATCATCGTGTGGCCGCTGGTCTTCCTGTTCCTGCCCCGGCTGTGGTCGGTGTCCCGCAAGCACGGCTACGTCACACCCTCGGACTTCGTCCGCGGCCGGTACGGCTCCAAGAGCCTGGGGCTGGCGGTGGCCGTCGTCGGCGTGGTGGCGACCATGCCCTACATCGCGTTGCAGCTCGTCGGCATCCAGGCCTGCCTGGACGTGATCGGCATCGGCGGCAAGGGCACCTCGACGTTCGCCAAGGACCTGCCGCTGTTCATCGCGTTCGCGGTGCTGGCGGCCTTCACCTACACCTCGGGCCTGCGCGCCCCGGCGGTGATCGCATTCGTCAAGGACTTCCTGATCTACCTGGTCATCATCGTCGCGGTGATCTACATCCCGACCCGCTTCGTCGGCGGCTGGCACAGCATCTTCCACTTGGCCAGCACCGGCGGTAAGCCGAACGGCACAGTGCGACCGGGCTTCCTGTCGCTCAATGACGCGTCAGGCAAGACCAACGCCTTCCCCTACGCGACCCTTGCACTGGGCTCGGCGTTGGCGCTGTTCATGTACCCGCACGCGCAGATCGGCGTGCTGTCGACGAAGTCGCGGAACACGGTGCGCAAGAACCTGGCGGGGCTGTCGATCTACTCCATGGTGCTGGGCCTGATCGCGCTGCTCGGCTACATGGCGGTGGCGGCCGGCTTCGGCATCCGCAACAAGGACGGCTCCCTCGGCGGCAACCTGGCGGGCAACCCCCAGCACGCCGTCCCGGCCTTGTTCGACGCGGTGTTCCCGTCCTGGTTCGCCGGCGTGGCCTTCGCCGCGGTGGCGGTCGGCGCGCTGGTCCCGGCGGCCATCATGTCGATCGCGGCGGCGAACCTGTTCACCCGCAACATCTACGTGGACTTCATCAAGCCGGACGCCACGCCGCATCAGCAGGCGAAGATGTCCAAGATGGTGTCGCTGCTGGTGAAGTTCGGCGCGCTGGTGTTTGTGCTGGGGCTCGACGCGACGAGCGCGATCAACTTCCAGCTATTGGGTGGCGTGCTGATCGTGCAGACGTTGCCGGCGATAGTGTTCGGGCTGTTCAAACGCTGGTTCCACCGGTGGGCGCTGCTCATCGGGCTGGTGGTCGGCGTGGGCTACGGACTGCTGACGGCGTACCAGCAGGACAAGATCGACCCGGTGACGCACAAGGTCACGCAGGACCACTTCGGCAACCAGATCGCGCATGTGCCGGGTACGCATCTGTCGGCGTACATCGGGATGACGGCGTTGGTGCTGAACCTGGTCGTGGCTGTGGTGCTGACGTTCGTGTTCCGGGCGTTGAAGGTCGCCGACGGTGTCGACGAGACACAGCCGCACGATTACACGGCTGATGAGGGTGACAAGGATCTGCCGGAGTTGGTTCAGGCGGAGCCGGCGCTGGCTGAGATTTAGCCGTCGTTTTGGTGGGATGGTGCGTGGCCCCGGGTCTTGTGTCTTCGACCCGGGGCCTTTTGGCGCTTCAGGCAGCTCTTATTCCGACGGCTTCGGCGTAGCGTCGGCGGTGCCAGGACGGAGTGCCGAAGAGGTGCGCGGTGGAGTGTGCGCGTTTGAAGTAGAGGTGGATGGGGTGTTCCCAGGTGATGCCGATGCCGCCGTGGAGCTGGATGGCTTCGCCGGTGATGGTGGTGAAGGCTTCGGAGCAGCAGGCCTTGGCTCGGGAGGCGGCTGTGTGGAGCTCTGTGTCTGTGTCTGTGTCTGTGTCTGCGGTTGCGGTTGCGGTCGCGGCAGTAGCGGTAGCAGCGGCGAAGGCTGCTGCGTAGGAGGCCGAGCGGGCTGATTCGAGCAGCGTGTACAGGTCGGCCAGCCGGTGCTTCACGGCTTGGAACGAGCCGATCGGACGCCCGAACTGGACGCGTTGTTTGGCGTAGGCGAGGGTCAGGTCGAAGGCCCGCTGCGCGCCGCCGAGTTGTTCTGCTGAGATGGCGACGGCGGCCAGGTCCAGGATCCGTTCCAGGGCGTCGGCTGCGTCTTCGCTCAGCACCTGCGCGGGGGAGCGGTCGAAGCGGACAGTTGCCTGAGGGCGGTTCGGATCCACTGTTTCGAGTGATGTGACCTTGGCTGCGGATGCGTTTACCGCCAACAGGCCCAGCCGCCGCCCGCTACTGCCGTCATTTGTGGCCGTCCGCGCCGGTACAACGAACAGGTCCGCTTCGGCGCCATCCGTGACGTGCTCCTTGGTCCCGCTCAGAACCCAGCTGTCGCCAACTTGTTCCGCAGAGGCCTGAATCATCCCTGCGTCCCAGGACCCGGATTCGCTCCATGCCAGCGTCGCGTGCGTCCGCCCCTCCGCGATGCCTGGCAGCAACGCGCTTTTGGCCTCCGTCGAATCAGTGGCCAGAATCGCCTGCGCCGCCAGCGCCGTACTCAGAAACCCGGACGCCGCTAGCGCCGCGCCGAGTTCTTCCAGCACCACATGGGTCTCCAGCACCGAGAAGCCCGCGCCGCCGTACTCCTCCGGAATCGCGAGTGAGTGCGCTCCGACCTGGTCAGCAAGCAGCCGCCAGACGTCGTCGCCGACGGCTCGCTCCAGCAGCGTCCGCACCGTCCGCCGAAGCTCTTGCTGTTCCGGGTCGAAGCGCATGCGGCGGACCGTAGCGGGCCCGGCGTCAACTCGCCAGAGCGATCTACCTCGCGGCAGAGTTCGCGCCGGAGTTCGCGCCGGCGTCCGCACCGCGCAGCGTCTCCGCGGGCACCGCCGGCAACCCGTCGATGCTGATCGCGTTCTTGCGCGCCACGTAGTCGACGTGGAACTCCTCATCCCGCCGCCCGAAGTACTCGGCCAACAACCGCCGCTCGCCCTTGTACTCCATGAACGGCACTGCGTACCCGCACGAATCACTCACCCGCGAAGCCGTCACCAGCACAATCGCCCGCGGCGCCCCCGGATCCTCCGCCGCCGGGAACAACCCGATGTACTCGCCCCACCGCGGATCGTCCTTGAACAACACCTCACCGCGCCCATGCACCCGCACAATATTCGGCGGCCCATGAAAAGCGGCCCACATCAACGTGATCCGCCCATTCTCCCGCAGATGCGCCAAACTCTCAGCCCCACTACCGGTCAGATCCAGATACGCCACCCGATCCGGCCCCAACACCACCAACGACCCAACCGTCCCCTTCGGCGAGAGATTCACGTGCCCCTCCGCCGCCAACGGCGCGGTCGCCACAAAGAACAAAGGCTGCGCCTCGATGAACTTCCGCAGCTTGTCATCGATGACTTCGTGCACATTCACCATACCCCGAGTGTGGAACAGTGACCGCATAGTGAGCAACCACGTTTTGAATAGCGAGATGTCCCTACCTCAAACGAAGCCCCTGGAGCCTTGTTGACCTTCCGGGCTGTAGCTAGGTTGTAGGCGCTCGATTACCGTTGGCGATGCGAGCTTCGGGGGGCTGCATCTTGTCTGGATCGCGCTGGGCCGATGGTGACGCGAACACGGTGAACACAGTGGGCCCGCTCGGCGGCCTCAACCCGATCGTCGGCAACCCCGACCACGTCGCGGCGTTGGGGGCGTGGTGCTACGAACTGGCGGCCGAGCTGGACGGTTTGAGTGCCGCGTTGGCGAACATCTTGGTCGACGAGTTCTGGAGTTCCGACGCCGGCGTGGAGTTCGGGACGCTGGTGACGTCCATATCGAGCCGCGCGCGTCAGGCCTCGTATCGCTTCCAGCACGCCGCTGACGTCTACGGCCGCGACGTCTACCACGGCTACGCGTCGGACCTCGACACCGCTCAGCGCGAAGCCAAGACCCAGGTGTCCGCCCTCACCGACCCGGCCTTGATGTTCAACAATCCGCCGGGCTGGACCGCGGAGCCCGCGTCGGATGCCGGCAAACAGCTGAACCTGATCGTCGAGCGGCTTGAGGCCCAAGGCGCCGCAGCCGCCGCCAAACTGACCTGGTTCGCCACCAACGACGGACTCGCCGACGGCAGCACGCCGCTACCGCTCGGGGAGAGCGAGGACGAGCACTTCGCGGCCACGACCGACGCCGCACTGTTGCGGGTGCTGCTGAACGGCGGCGACCCGACCTCGATCCCCGGCGCGCCCGACCTCAGCGGCGCACCCGACCTCAACGCCAAGCTGGCGATCATCGCCAAGGAACTGGCGAACCGGCAGAAGGATCCTGCGTTCCTCCAGGACTTCATGGACCAGGCAGCTGACAGCCTGCCCGGCATAGCGCGAGCGCTGTCGACCTCGGACCACGGGACGCTCGTCCCATTCGACCCGAACGCCCAGTCCACCCTGCGCTTGTTCGCGTCAGCTCTGGCCGCTGCCGCCACCGGCACGAACCTGACCCCCTCCGCACTGGCGAAGCTCGAAGCCCCGGCCGACCCCTGGTCGATGGCGATGCTCCTCAAGTACGGACCCTCAGGAGCCGCCTACGGCACAGGCCAAGGCGCCCTGCTGCTGGCCAAGCTCACGCAGAACGCGGAACACCAACTCCAACCAACAGGCCTGACACCGAGCCCCGAATGGCCCCCGGAACTGGAACCACTCAACGCGATACTGCGCCGAGCGGCCGAGAACGGCGAAGCAGCACGCATCGCCCTCGGCGACGGCACACCCCTGGCCGCCGAACTCGCACGCCACCTCCTGATCACCCAGTCCCTCGTCCACGTCACCGAGAGCAGAACCCTCGTCGACCAAGAGAAATGGGTCCGCTCCGACCACGGCACCACAGACGGCAACGCCGAAGCCGCCTTCCTCCTCGCCGCCGGAATCCCCCCGAGCCGCGACGGCAGCGACCCATACGCCATCGCCGCAGTCCTCAACGTCTTCAGCACGGCATCGGACCTGCACATCGAACACCAGTCGAGCACGCTGATCGGCCCGGTGAAGACTGCGCTGCAGGCTTATACCGCGGTGTATGTGGATGACCTGGCGATGTCGACGTCGAACTACGGGCGCCGGCAACTGGGCCACGGGCCCCCACCCTGGGTGGCGACTAATGGCGGGGATGTTACAAATATTCTCGAGCTTGCCTACGGTAGTGACAGCCATGAATGGCAACAGTTTCGATCGGGTATCCTGAACCAGGCTGTTGACAGTATTGCGGCCGGCAGTGATAAGCACATGGCGGATGCGCCGTTTTCCGACTACATCCGCCTCGGTAAACTCAACGGAATCGCCAACGATATTGAGAGTGGTTGGAGTCGGGCAGGTGCTATGTCGGCGGATCAGGCGGCGAGTACTCGCTTGATGCTGGCGAACGCCGCGCTCGGGGCATTTGGGAACCTCTCGCTCGACTCAGTCTCGCACCCGTCTTCACTCTACTCACAGCCGATTGCGGGCGGAGGTGCGCCTCTGCTCGAGAAGCTCGTTCCTTCCTGGTTCGGTACCCACCACCTCGATACGGTGAACGATCAGATCAATGCTGATAACAAGGGATCTGATACCAACCTTCAGGTTCTCGTGGCCCGCGCCCTGTTGAAGTCGGGGACCATGGATCCTGCGGCTGCCAATGAGTTGAGATCGGCTATGCCCGAGACAAATGGTGGCGATGTCGTACCGTTCATCGGCTGGAGCAGTAAGCATTTCACCGACTCTGCCTACAGTCTCTATGGCGACAAGCTGTCGACCATCTACACCAACCTCCAAACGCAGTTTGACCGTGAGCAGGACTGAGCTTGTGAGAGGGAAAGTGACCGAGAGATCGCTGTGTCGCGGCGTGAGCCAGGTGCTGGTGCTGCTGGTAGCAGTCCTGACAGCGGCCGTCGGCTGTGGCGCGGACAGCTCGAAGCCGCAGGCGATTGCAGGCTGTGACGCGGGGCCTGCTAGCCCGGACGTCGGTCTGCGCTTTATCACCCGGGAGCTGCGAGCCCTGAACCTGGTGACTGGTGAGCCGCGCCTGGCTCAGTTTCATGCGTTGTTCGATGGTGAAAAGGTCATAGCTGAGAGCGTCCCGATGATTGAGTGGTACAGCAAGTACGGCACTGACCACGATATTTCCATCTATGGAATGGTGCCGGAGGCGTGGGACACAGTCCTCGACCGACACTTCGCGAACCCCATGGACGAGTACCGCGCCTACTGCACCGGCTGGTCCTTCGACGCTTTCGCTCGCGCGCACGCGGTCAATCCCAATGGGTGACAACCTCCGCGCCGACCTCGGCCGCATCCATGACCTCGTCCATCAGCTCAGCCAGCTTCGCTCGAACCTGGTCGATGCGCCGTCGCGGTTTGACGAATCCGCTGCGGACATGGGCAACAAGGCGATGAGTGCTGCGACGACGGTCTTTGGCGATGACTGGGGTGTTTTCCGTACTCAACTCGTCGATGACATCACCAAGCTCGGTGTCTTCGCGGATACCGCTGCCAAGACTTACGCCGGGCTGGACGCCGATCTGGCCCGTCAGATTCACGGGGTTCTCGATGCGCCCCCGCCCAGTCACAGAATGCTGCCGACTACTGACTAGCCCTGCCCGCGAGCAACTACCCCTCCCCCCGCCCCCGATGCGCGCGCGGCGCCCCCGTAGGCGCCCCCGCCGGCAGCGGCTCCGGCGACGTGGCCCGCCCCGACCCCTCCAAATCGTCCAGGTCGCGCAGCATCTGTTCTGCCAGGTCGCGTTCGGCGGCGTGGTAGCGTTCGGCCCATTTCAGGGCGATTTCGGGGTAGGCCCAGGCGGTTTCGTTGTGGGCGGCTTGGGCGTCGACGGCGGCTTCGGTGCGGCGGCGTTCGGAGTTGTCGCGGTGTTCGGTGACGATTTCGCGGAGGCGGGTGGGGTCGGTGAGGTGGCCGAGCCAGACGCGGAGGAGGACGCCGTGTTTGAGGACCGGGACTTCCACCGGGGCGGTGCGGGCCCAGGTGCGGACGGCTTCGCGGCCGGTGGGGGTGATGGCGTAGACGCGTTTGCCGCGGACCTCGTCCTGCATCACGGTGCGGGAGGTGACGTAGCCGTGGCGTTCCAGGCGTTTGAGTTCGCCGTAGATCTGGCTGAAGGACGGCGACCAGTAGAACGCCTTCAGTGACCAGTCGGCCCACTTCTTGATGTCGTAGCCGGACAGCTCCTGCTCGAACGACAGCATGCCGAGCACCGCCCAGCTGGTCGCCGGCAGGCGCGGGTCGTCGTCCTCGGTGCTGGGGTCCGCCGCTTCGTCACGTGATTGAGGGGCCACGGTAGTAAGCGTAACGGCTTTGGTTGCTCACTCCGTGTGGCGTTGGAGGGCCTTGGTGGGTATGGATGGGCCGCAGGCCCGATCCTGGTCCGGTATGGAAACCATCGAATCCGCTGTCTGATACGACCCTCGAGGGACCCTCATGACGCTGGACCCGCAGGCCCGCCTGATCGTCGACACCCTCACCGCCATCTTCCCTGACCTCGGCGGTAGAGTCACCGACGCTGCCGAAGCGCGCGCGATCCTCGCCCGGGCGCCCCAGCTGCCGGTGCTCGTGGACCTGCCCTCGGTCGTCGACCGCGCCATCCCCAATGCGGAAACGGCCCCCGATGCCCCCGACATCCCCGTCCGCATCTACCGCCCCACTCCGGATCAGAACACTGTCACCCCCGTCATCATCTTCTTCCACGGCGGCGGCTTCTCCATCGGCAACATCGCCATGTACGACAACCTCTGCCGCGACCTGGCCCGCTCCACCGAAGCGACCGTCATCTCCGTCGAATACCGCCTGGCCCCGGAAACCCCCTACCCGGGCGGCCTCCACGACGCCTACGCCGCCACCGCCTGGGTCGCCGACCACGCCTCCGAACTGTGCGTCGACCCCGACCGCCTCGCCGTCGCCGGCGACAGCGCGGGCGGCAACCTCGCCGCCGTCGTGTCGCTGATGGCCCGCGACCGGGCCGAGCGCGGGGAGAAGGGCCCGAGGATCGCCTTCCAGCTGCTCATCTACCCCTCGGTCGACTTCGCCGACGCCATCGAGTCCGTCACCGCGTTCCCGTCCCGGGCCGCGAACGCCGACGGCTTCTTCCTCACCGCGCAGCACATGCGATGGTTCGACGCGCAGTACCTCCAAGGCGCCGACCGCCGCGATCCCCACATCTCGCCCCTGCGTGCCGCCGACCACAGCGGCCTGCCGCCGGCCTGCGTCATCACCGCCGAACACGACCCGCTCCGCGACGAGGGCGACGCCTACGCCGCCAAACTCGCCGCCGCCGGCGTCCCGGTGCGGCATCTGCCGGTCGAGGGCATGTTCCACGGCTTCCTGAGCATGCCGCACCCGATCGCCGACCGCGTCCGCGCCGAGGTCTTCGAGGCCGTGAAGCGCGCCCTCAGCTGATTCCCACGTCAGCTGAAGCGCGCCCTCACCTGATCTCCACGTCCTCGTTCGAGGTGAAGACGCGGATGGTGTTGGACGTGTAGCGGTCTATGACGTTCTCCAAGTCCGGCTGCCCGTTCGAGGTGTGCACCTCGTCGTAATACGGCGTCCGGCCGTCCGTGACCACCTTGACGTGCGCGTTGGACGTCTCGATCAGGATCGTCTTCGGCGCCCCGGCGAACCTCGCGTCGACCCCGCCGTTCGAGGTGTGCAGGTCCACGTCGCCGTTCCCCAGGTCCTTGACGTCGATCCCGGCGTTCGACGTGACCACCTTCACGCCGCCGTTCACCCCGGTCACGCTGACGCCCGAGTTCGACGTCGTCGCGTCGACCGCGACGCTCGGCGGCACCCGCACCGTGATGGTCGCGCCGCCGCAGTCGGCCTTCAGGCAGCTCCTGCTCAGCATCAGCACACCGTTCTCGAACTTCTGGTCCAGCCGCAGCGGCGCCTGGGTGAAGCTGTGCCACTGCAGGTCGGCCTGCCCGCTCACGCCGGACATCGTCGGGTCGCCGATGACCGTCACCGACCCGTCCGCGGTGTCGATCACGACCTTGGAGACCGGTCCGGTCTGCTGGATCGGCACGGTCTGCTGTTTGGCGTCGAGGCTGCCGCTGAGCGCCACCGTCGCGGCGGCGGCCGGGATCGTGACCGCGGCGACGAGGCCCAGCAGCGCGACGGTGCTGATGCGCACCATCGGGATCGGGCGCCGGGCCGGCGCGGGTTCGGGGGTCTTGGCGGGGACGGTCACTTGACGCTCACATTGCCTTCGGTGGTGGACACGACGATCACGGCGGTGGCGCGGGGATCCGACAGGTTCTCGATGTCTCGCGTGCCGTCGGTGGTGTCGGCCGTCGTCCGGTAGGGGGTACGGCCGTCGGTGGCCAGATCCACGTCGCCGTTCGTGGTCTTGACGGAGATCCGGGCCGGCGCCCCGGTGAAGGAGGCGCGCACCGCGCCGTCGCGGGTGTCGAACGAGGCGTCGCCGGATCCCAGGCCGTAGCCCTCGACGTCACTGTTCGTGGAGGTCAGGTCGACGCCGCCGTCGACGTTCATCACTTGGATCCGGCCGTCGGAGGTGACCGCCCGCACCGAGACGCCCTTCGGCACCCGCAGTGTGATGTCGACCGGGCCGCAGGCGCCGTCCGAGCAGTCCTTGGACAGCGTGAGCACGCCGTTCGCCAGGCTCTGCCGCAGCCGCGGGCGCGGGCCGTTCTTGCCCTTCCACTGCACTTCGGCGCTGCCGACGACGGTCGTGGCGGCGGCCTCGCCGGTGATGGTGACATCGCTCCCGGAGTCCTCCACCACGACCCGGGTGACCGGTCCGCCGGAGTCGATCGCGATCGTCGCGTGCTCGTCGCTCACTCGCCCGGAGACCGCGAGAGCGGCGGCCACGGTCGGCACGCTCACCGCCACGACCACGCCGAGCAGGGCGACAGTGCTGATCCGCACGGCGCCGATCGGCCGGCGGGGCGGAGGGACGTCGTAGGTCATGCCTTCATGGTGGCTCGGCGGCGGCGGTCGGGGCGATGGGGCTACCCCCACTCTTGCCCTGGTCCGCGTCAGCCTACCGTCGCGGCGATCACGGTCACAGCATCGCGGCGATCACGGTCACAGCGCCGCGAGCAGCCGTCCCCGATGGAACGCCGGCGCGCCCCACGCCGAATACAGCGCGCGGATCTTTTTGAAGTGGACGGACAGGTCGTACTCGTCGGTGTAACCGATGGCGCCGTGGATCTGGAGCGCGGTACGGGCGGCCTGGTAGGCGGCCTCGCTCGCCGCGGCCTTGGCGGCCGAGATGTCCGACGAAGCGAAACTCAGCGCCGCGGCGAAGACCAGCGGCCGGGCGAACTCCAGGCCGGTGTGCGCGTCGGCGAGCCGGTGCTTGACCGCTTGGTACTCGCCGATCGGCCGCCCGAACTGCACGCGCTGCTTGGCATAGGCGACGGTCAGGTCCAGCGCGGCGCGGCCGAGACCGAGGAGTTGGGCGGCGGTGTAGAGCGCGGCGGCGTCGAAGATCGCAGCCGGGTGCGGCGGTTCGCCGGTGACGGGGGAAAGAGGCCGAGTCGGATCGAGAGAGGCGACCGAGGAGCTACCCGGACAACCAACCGGAGAGTCATCCGCCGCCGGGAGACAGAGCTCTGCGACATCGACATTGGGAGCATAAGGAGCTTCCGGCGGCACCGCGACGGTCGCGACCGCGCCGGCCGCCAGACGCGGCAACCATTCGGCAGCGAGTGAGTCAGCATCCTCAGAACCGCCGTTGGCAGCGCCGGCAAAAGCAGTCGCGACAGCCAACGACTCCGCATACGGCCCCGGCGCGCCGTGAAACCCGATCCGCTCCATCGCGGCACACAGCTCGACCGGATACTCGCCCGCCAGCGAGTGCACCCCGATCGCCGCCAACCCCCGCCAGATCTCCAACCCGGGCTTGGTGTCGCCACCGGCCCAAGCCCGCGCCGCCGCGATCCCGCCCGCGTCGCGGAGCAACGCGTCGACCGCGTCCCGGAACTCGCGCTGCTCCGCCGTCAATGCGAACCTCACCGCGCCCCCCTCGGCAGCCCGAGCACCCGCTCAGCGACCACGTTCCGCTGGATCTCGTTTGTCCCCGCGTAAATCGGCCCGGCGAGCGCGAACAAGTAGCCGTCCATCCAGTCCGAGTCCAGGCGTTCGGCGTCCGGGCCGAGCAGATCCAAGGCCGTCTCGTGCATCGCCAGGTCCAACTCGGACCAGAACAGCTTGTTCACGCTGGTCTCCACGCCGAGCGTGCCGCCGTCGGCGATGCGCGCCGCCGTCTCGAACGTCGCCAGCTGGTAGGCCCGCGCGCCGATCCAGGCGTCGGCGACCCGGTCGCGGAACCCGGCCGGGCGCCCCGCGGCGTCCCACAGCGCCACCAGCCGTCGCGCCGTCGCCAGAAAGCGCCCCGGCGAGCGCAGATACAGTCCGCGTTCCTTGCCTGCGGTGGCCATGGTGACTTTCCAGCCGTCGCCGACCGCGCCCAGGATGTCGCTGTCCGGTACGCGCACCGCGTCGAAGAACAGCTCCGCGAAGCCCGGTTCGCCGTCGAACTGCGGGATCGGGCGGACGGTCACGCCCGGCGCCGTCAGCGGGAACAGGAAGTACGTCAGGCCCCTGTGGCGTTCGGCGGCCGGGTCGGTGCGGAACAAGCCGAAGCCCCAGTCGGCGAAGGACGCGCGGGAGGACCAGGTCTTCTGCCCGGACAGCAGCCAGCCGTCGTCGGACGGTGCGCGCACCGCCGTCGAGCGCAGCGACGCCAGGTCGGATCCCGCTTCGGGTTCGGACCAGGCCTGCGCCCAGATCTGCTCGCCGGACGCCATCGCCGGCAGGAACCGCTCCTTCTGTTCGGCGGTCCCGTGGTCCAGGATCGAGGGTGCCAGCAGGTTGATACCGTTCTGCGACACACGTCCGGGCGCGCCCGCGGCCCAGTACTCCTCTTCGAAGACGAGCCATTCGGTGATCGACGCGCCGCGTCCGCCGTACTCGGGCGGCCACGACACCACCGAGTACCGCTGCTCGAACAGCGTCCGCTCCCACCGCCGGTGGGCCTCGAAGCCCTCGGTGGTGTCCATCGACGGCAGCGGTCCGGCCGGAACGTGCGCGGCCAGCCAGCGCCGCACCTCGGCGCGGAAGTCCTGCTCGGGCGCACTGAAGCTCAGGTCCACGCGGCCTATCGTACCAAGCAAACGATTGGTAGGGTAGGCCGCGTGGAGCTCACCTACACCGCCGCGGACGAGGCCTTCCGGGCCGAGGTCCGCGACTGGCTGCGGGACCACCTCACCGGCGAGTTCGCCGCGGCGAAGGGCCTGGGCGGGCCCGGGCGCGAACACGAGGCCTTCGACGTCCGCGTGGCCTGGGACCGGCATCTCGCCGCCCACGGCTGGACCTGCCTGGACTGGCCGGAGGAGTACGGCGGCCGGGCCGCGTCCGTCGTGCGGCAGGTCGTCTTCCACGAGGAGTACGCCCGCGCCGAGGCGCCGATCCGTGTCAGCCACGTCGGCGAGCAGCTCCTCGGCCCCACTCTGATCGCGCACGGCACCGAGGAACAGCGCCAGCGTTTCCTGCCCGGGATCCGCGACGTCACCGAGCTGTGGTGCCAGGGCTATTCGGAGCCCGACGCCGGCTCGGACCTGGCCAACGTCAAGACCACCGCGGTGCTGTCCGACGACGGCACCGAGTGGATCCTCAACGGCCAGAAGGTCTGGACCTCGCTGGCCCACCTCGCCGATTGGTGCTTCGTCGTCGCGCGCACCAGCCCCGACAAGCCCAGGCACCACGGCCTGTCCTACCTGCTGGTGCCGATGGACCAGCCCGGCGTCGAGGTCCGGCCGATCCTCCAGCTCACCAGGACCTCCGAGTTCAACGAGGTCTGGTTCACCGACGCCCGGACCGCCGCGGGCAACGTCGTCGGCGGCGTCGACGAGGGCTGGCGCGTCGCCATGGCGACCCTCGGCTTCGAGCGCGGCGTCTCCACGCTCGGCCAGCAGATCGGCTTCCGCCGCGAGCTCGACGCGCTCGTCGCATTGGCCAAGGCCAACGGAAGCGCGGCCGATCCGCTGGTCCTGGACCGCCTCACCCGCGCCGCCATCGGGCTGGACGTGCTGCGTCTCAATGCCCTGCGGTCGATGACCGGCCTGGCCGACGGGGCGCCGGGCCCGGAGGCCTCGATCGCCAAACTGGCGTGGGCGCGCTGGCACCGGGACCTCGGCGAGCTGGCGATGGATGTGCTCGGCGCCGGCGGCACGGTCACCGGTTCCGGCTACGACCTCGACGAGTGGCAGCGGCTGTGGCTGTTCAGCCGCGCCGACACCATCTACGGCGGATCCGACGAGATCCAGCGGAACGTCATCGCCGAGCGCGTCCTCGGCCTCCCGAAGGAGCCACGCGCGTGACTGTGCCGCTGGAGCCGACAGTGCCGCTGGAGCCGACAGTGCCGCCCGAGCCAACAGCGCCGCCCGAGCCGACAGTGCTGCCAGAGCCGACAGCGCCGTCCGAGCCGATAGTGCCGCCGGAGCCGACTGCGCCGCCCGAGCCGGTCGTGTCGCGAGGCCCGACCGCGCCCCACTACGTCCCGCCCCACAACCTCCTCACCGCCAAAACCGTCGCCGTCACCGCGGCCGCCGGCACCGGCATCGGCGCCGCCGTCGCGCGCCGCTGTCTCGAAGAGGGCGCGCGCGTCGTCGTCAGCGACCACCACGAACGCCGCCTGGAGGAGACCCGCGCCGCGCTCGCCGCCGAGTTCGGCGCCGACGCCGTCCACGCGATCGTCTGCGACGTCACCCGCGAGGACCAGGTCCAGGCCCTGATCGAGGGCGCCGCCGACCGCCTCGGCCGCCTCGACGTCCTGATCAACAACGCCGGCCTCGGCGGCACCGCCTCCGTCCTGGACATGACCGACGAGCAGTGGCTGCGCGTCCTGGACGTCACCCTCACCGGCACCTTCCGCTGCACCCGCGCCGCCCTGCGCCGGATGCGCGACCAGGGCACCGGCGGCGCGATCGTCAACAACGCCTCCGTCATCGGCTGGCGCGCCCAGGAAGGCCAGGCGCACTACGCCGCCGCGAAGGCCGGCGTGATGGCGCTGACCCGCTGCTCGGCGCTCGACGCCGCCCCGTACGGTGTGCGGGTGAACGCCGTCGCGCCGTCCCTGGCCATGCACCCCTTCCTCGCCAAAGTCACCACCGACGAGCTGCTCGCCGAGCTGACCGCCCGCGAGGCGTTCGGGCGCGCCGCCGAGCCGTGGGAGGTCGCGAATGCCATGGTGTTCCTGGCAAGCGACTATGCCTCCTACCTGACCGGTGAAGTCCTCTCCGTTTCGAGCCAACATGCCTAAACCACCGCCCACCTCCGACCGCCGCGCCGAACTCCTGCTGCTGGCCGCCGCGCTGTTCGCCGAGCGCGGCTACAAGAACACGACCGTGCGCGACATCGCCGACGCCGCCGGCATCCTCTCCGGGAGTCTCTACCACCACTTCGACTCCAAGGAGACGATGGCGGACGAGATCCTCCGGACCTTCCTGGCCGATCTGTTCCGCGAATACCGGGCGATCGTCGAGCGGGAAGGTGACCCCCGGCGCGCCTTCGAACAGCTGGTGCACGCCTCGTTCCAAGCGATCGACAACAACCACTCGGCGATCGCGCTCTACCAGAACGAGGCCAAGCAACTGCGGCAGTCCGCACGCTTCGCCTATCTGGACGACACCGACCGCGAGTTCCGCGAGATCTGGCTCGGCACCCTGGAGAAAGGCATCGCCTCGGGGGCGTTCCGCGCCGATCTCGACGCCACCATGGCCTACCGCTTCGTGCGCGACACCGTCTGGGTCGCGGTGCGCTGGTACGTGCCCGGCGGGAAGCTCACCGCCGAAGCCGTCTCCGCGCAGTACCTCTCCATGATCCTCGAAGGGTTCCAGAGCAGGGAGGAGTGAGGCAGCGATGTCGGAGCGCGGGAGGGCGCGGGCGAACACAGCCGAGGCCTACATAGTCGGGGCGGCGCGCACGGCTGTCGGGCGCAAGAAGGGCGCGCTGGCGTCCGCGCACCCGGCGGATCTGGGCGCCCACGTCATCAAAGCCGTCGTGGACGCCGCCGGCGTCGACCCGGCCGCCGTCGACGACGTCGTGTTCGGCTGCGTCGACACCATCGGCCACCAGGCCGGCGACATCGCGCGCACCGCGTGGCTGGCCGCCGGGCTGCCCGAAGAAGTGCCCGGTGTCACCGTCGACCGGCAGTGCGGATCCTCGCAGCAGGCAGTGCACTTCGCGGCGCAGGCCGTTATGTCCGGGACCGCCGACCTGGTCGTGGCCGGCGGGGTGCAGAACATGTCGCAGATCCCGATCGCCGCCGCCATGACCGTCGCCGGCCAGTTCGGCATCACCGATCCGTTCTCCGGATCCGCGGGCTGGCGCGCGCGATACGGCGACCAGCCGGTGTCGCAGTTCCACGCCGCCGAGCTCATCGCCGAGAAGTGGGACGTCTCTCGCGACGCCATGGAGGACTTCGCGCTGGAGTCGCACCGGCGCGCGCTGGCCGCGATCGACGCCGGGCGGTTCGAGCGGGAGATCGTGCCGTACAACGGTTTCGCGGTGGACGAGGGGCCGCGGCGCGACACCTCGAAAGAAGCGATGGCCGGCCTGCGGACCCTGGTCGAGGGCGGACGCCTCACCGCGGCCGTCTCGTCGCAGATCTCTGATGCGGCCGCCGCGCTGCTGGTCGCCTCCGAGGAAGCTGTGCGCACGCACGGGCTTACACCCCGGGCCCGCATCCACCACCTGTCGGTACGCGGCGCGGACCCGATTTTCATGCTCACCGCGCCGATCCCCGCCACCGCGCACGCTTTGCGCAAGGCCGGGATGAGCCTGGACGACATCGACCTGGTCGAGATCAACGAGGCCTTCGCGCCGGTGGTGCTGGCGTGGGCGAAGGCGACCGGCGCGGACCTGGCGAAGGTGAACGTCAACGGTGGCGCGATCGCGCTCGGGCACCCCCTGGGCGCCACCGGGGCGCGTCTGATGACGAGCCTGCTGCACGAGCTCGAACGCACCGGCGGCCGCTACGGGCTGCAGACGATGTGCGAGGGCGGCGGACAGGCGAACGTCACGATCATCGAGCGGCTGTAGGGGCTTGAGGCGGCCCCTGGGAAACCCCGGCGGAACCTGGGAAACCCCTGAGGCGTGTGATTCGTATCAGCCGACGAATCCCGTGACCCCGCAGCGCAGCGGCAGTACCCTGAATGGTGATGAGCCAGAATACGAAGGCCGGTGCGGCGGTGGCAGCCATTGTGCTGCTGCTGTTCCTCGTCGTGCGACCGTCCAGTTCCGGACACCACTTCAAGGTGACCGCCACCGAGTACGACTGCAACGTGAAGGTCGTCGACGATCCGCGGCCGCTGAACCGGCAGATCCTGGCCACGGTGGGCATCAAATGCGCCACCACGCCCAAGGAGACCGACTTCGTGATGCAGCTCCAGTACCGCAAGGACAGCGGAGCGCAGTGGGCGAACGTCGGCGACGCCCGCAAGTACACCGGGCCGCCGACCAAGGACTACACCGACATCAACATCACCCAGCCCTGCAAGGCCGGCAGCTGGCGGATCGCCTACCAGCTGATGGGCGTCGCCGCCTCGATAGGCAGCAACTTCCAGGAGCCGCAGCAGTTCGGCTCGGGGAAGGACATCAGCCAGTCGCAGTGCGACAACTCCTGATCGGGCGCGCGCTACTCGGCATCGTCCCGCACCGCCCCTGCGCGTCCATGTCGCGCCACCCTTCCGTGGCCACCACGGATCCCGGCGGATCCGTGTCCGCCACGGAGGTCCGCGGGCACCGGACAGCGAAGACTCTCTGAGCACGGGGACGTTCCCCGTCCACGACAAGGAGAGTCCTCATGTCCACCACCATCGACCACGTGAGGCTGGAGCAGTTCGTCGGCCAAGCCGTGGACGACATGGCCGCGGCCATCTCGGGCCTGCTCGTGCACCTCGGCGACGGCCTGGGGCTGTACCGGGCGATGGCCGGAGCCGGTCCGCTGACCGTCGAGGCGCTGGCCGCCCGGACCGCTACCACGCCCCGGTTCGTCCGCGAATGGCTCTGCAATCAGGCGGCCGGCGGCTACGTCACCCACGACCCGGAGGACGACACCTTCGAGCTGCCCGCCGAGCACGCCGCGGTGCTGGCGCACGAGGACAGCCCGGTGTTCCTCGGCGGCGCCTACGAGGCCATCGCTTCCTGCTACTCCGACTACGCCCACCTCGCCGAGGCGTTCCGCGGCGGCGCCGGGTTCGGCTGGGAGCAGCACGACGAGCGCCTCTTCTCCGGCGTCCGGCGCCTGTTCCAGCCCAGCTATGCCGCTCATCTCACGAGCGCGTGGATCCCCGCGCTCGACGGCGTCGAGGCCAAACTCAAGGCCGGGGCCAGCGTCGCCGACGTCGGCTGCGGGCTCGGCGGCTCCACGGTGCTGATGGCCCAGGCCTACGCGCACTCGACTTTCGCAGGGTTCGACATCCACGGCCCGTCGATCGAGGCGGCGCGCGAGGCGGCGACGCGGAACTCTGTGAACTACCGCGTCCGCTTCGACACCGCCTCCGCCGACGCCTTCCCCGGCACCGGTTTCGACCTGATCTGCCTGTTCGACTGCCTGCACGACATGGGCGACCCGCTCGGCGCGGCCCGGCACATCCGCGGCGCCCTGGCCGATGACGGGACGCTGATGCTGGTCGAGCCGAATGCCGGCGACGTTCTGGAGGAGAACCTCAACCCGGTGAGCCGCGCCTTCTACGGCTTCTCGACCGCCATCTGCACTCCGGCGTCCTTGGCGCAGCCGGTCGGCCTGGGTCTGGGTGCGCAGGCCGGACCGTCGCGGCTGACCGAAATCCTGCGGGAAGCCGGGTTCACCAGGGTCCGCGAGGCCGCGCGGACGCCCTTCCACCTGATCATCGAGGCCCGTCCCTGACTGCGTGCGGCGACCACCCTGCCCGGCGGCGAACCCGCCGGGCAGAGCTCCGACCGCCAGCATTCTGATACGCGACAATGACGTGGTGAACGCCCAGCCCGCCGCGCGGACGGCCGACATATCCGATCGCGAGGCCGAGGTACTGGCCGGGGTCGGGGAGCACCTGACCAATGCCGAGATAGCGGGGCGGCTGTACATCTCGGTGCGGACCGTGGAGAGCCACATCTCCTCCATGCTGCGCAAGTTCGGGGTGAACGACCGGCGCGCGCTGGTCCGGCTGGCAGCCGCTGACCGGCGCCCGGCTGCCGGTCTGGAGGTTCGGAAGCCCGGCGGTACGTTGCCGGCGCCGCTGACGCCGTTTGTGGGCAGGACCGCCGAGGTCCGTGCGCTCTTGGCCACGTTGGCTGAACACCGCCTGGTCACCGCTGTCGGCCCCGGCGGCATCGGCAAGACCCGCCTGGCGCTGGCGACGGCCGGGCAGACCGAGGGACGCTTCGGCGATCTGTGGTACGTGGACCTGGTCCCGATCTCCGACGACGCGATGGTCGCTCCCGCCGTGACCGACGCGCTCGGCCTGGGAGAGCAACAGGGACGTTCGCCGCAGGAGGCAGCGCTCGCCTGGCTGGCCGACCGCGAAGGACTGCTCCTGCTCGACAACTGCGAGCATCTCGCCGACGGCGTGGTCATGCTGGTCGAGCGGATCCTCACCGTCTGTCCTCGGGTCCGGGTCCTGGCGACCAGCCGTGCGCGGCTCCTGGTGCCGCACGAGCAGGTGTTCCCGGTGCCGGGGATGGCGATCGACGACAGTGGCGCCGACGGCGACGGTGACGCGGTCGACCTCTTCGAAGCCCGGGCCCTCGCGGCGGGCACAACGCTCGGCCTCGGCGATCGTCGAAGGGTGGCGGCGATCTGCCGCGCACTCGACGGCGTGGCGCTGGCGATCGAACTGGCGGCGGCACGTCTTCCGGCCCTCGGGCTCGACGGCCTGCAAGCCGCGCTGGCGGACCGCCTCGATCTGCTGACCGGCGGCCGCCGGCTGGACGATCGGCACCGGTCGCTGCGCTCGGCACTGGACTGGAGCCACGCGCTGCTCAGCACGCCCGAACAGGCGGTGCTGCGACGAGTCTCGGTTTTCGCCGCGCCGTTCACGGCCGAAGCCGCCGCGGCACTGCTCTCCGACTGGCCGCCCGCCGGAAGCGTGCCGACCGTGCTGGCCGGACTCGCCGACCACAGCCTGCTGACCACCGTCCCGGCGGCGGACGGCACGCGCTATCGCATGCTGGAGACCATCCGCCAATATGGTGCCGAGCGACTGCTCCGCGCCGACGAGCACTTCGAGGCCGGTATCAGACATCTGCGCTGGTGCCTGGCCCAGGCGGAGGAGTGGTCCGACCGCATCCTCGAAGAGATCCCGTCAGCGTTGGACTGGGCCGCCACCGAACCGGAAGCCCGGGCCGAAGGTCACCGGCTGGCCCTGGTCATGGCAGAACTCTGCTTCCTCCACGGCCGTCCCGGCGAAGCTCAGCGGCGTTACGAGCAGGCCGCCGTCCTCGCCGCCGACGACACCGCCGCGGCTGACGCCCTCGCGAAGGCGGCGACAGCGGCGGAGATCCGGCACTTCGGTGGTGAAGCGATCCGCCTTCACCGCGCCTGCGCCGACGCAGCCCGGCGTACGGGCGCCCGTGCGTCGGCGGCCTACCACCTTGCGCAGGCCGCGGAGCTGATCAAGCGCGGGCCGGGCCTGGTCCAGGGCACTGATCTGCCCGATCCGGCTGCCCTGCTCGCCGAGGCGGCCCTGCTCGCGGACGGCGACCCCAGCGCCTTGGCCCGGATCGCGGTTGTCGAGGCGTATCTGTACAGCGACCTCGACCCGCACGATCTCGGGCCCGCCGAGCGCGCCGTCGCCCTGTCCCGCCAGGCCGGCGATCCCTTGGCCGAGAGTGCCGGGCTGGATCAGCTGACCAGTGTCCAGCTCGCGCGCGGAGAGATCAGGGCGGCCGCCGACAGTGCTCTGCGACGCGCCGAACTCGTGGCGCCTTACCGGCAGCGGCCTTTGGATGCCGGCATGGAACTCTTCGACGCCTACCAAATGGCCGCCGAGTGCGCGACCGCGGCGGGCGACCTGGCCGGGGCCCGCCGGCTCGCCGAGCAGGTGCACGATCTGCCCTTCTACCAGGAGGAGGGCCATCTGGCCACGTCCCGGCTGCTGGTGGTGACCGCGCTGACCGGCGACTGGGACGACCACGCGGTGTTCGCCGAGCGCTTCCGCCAGGGATGGGAACATGCCGGCCGTCCCAGAGCGGGCAACCTCAGCCGCGCGCCCTACGCTGCCGCCGCCGTATGCGGACTGCGCGGTGATGATGCCGGCCGGCAGTGGTGGCTCTCGGTCGTCGAAGCGATCGCCACCCCCGGGCTGCCGATCGCGCGGATCCGCCACGGCGCCTTCTTCGACGCCCTCGTGCTGCTCCATCACGGCCGCGCCGACGAGGCACTGGCCCTGCTGACGACGCCCCCGGAGGATCTTCGCGCCTGGTACAGCGGAATGTGGCGGACCTGGTACGCCGCGGTGTGGGCCGAGTCCGCCGTGCTGGCCGGCGACGCGTCGGCCGAGGACCGGCTGCGCCGAGCCCGACCCGAGACCGCCGACAACCCGGTCGCGGCGGCGATCGTCGAACGCTGCGTCGCTCTCGCTGCCGGCGACCGGAAGACGATGCTCGCCGCAGCAGATCGGCTCCTCGTTGCGGGCTGCCGCTATCAGTGGGCCCGCACCCTCGTCCTGGCGGACGGTCCGGAGCGTGAGCAGGGCGTGGAGGCGCTGGCCGCGATCGGCGCGGCTCCGATGAAGTAGTCCGGCGTCCGCGTGAGGGAGGCGAGGGCGACCCGCCTCAGCCGAGGCTGCCCGCCGCTGATCCGTCCGACGAACGCTGCGCGGCTTCCCGCTTCTCCTTCTCCGACGGATCGCCGTGCCACTCCATCGACAGCCCGATGAAGAACGTCAGCAGCACGCCGACCACGACGTAGTTCCAGCCTCCGAGCGCGCTCTGCCCGGGCAGCGGAGCCAGCGTGTAGGTGAGGATCCACCCGGTGGCCAGAGTCAGGCATCCCAGGATCAACCCACCGAACCAGGGCGGCGATGGCTTGTCATTCATGGCGCTCCTGTCAACTTGGACCCTTGTGGAGCAGTGTGATGCGTGCCACTCTCATTGTGCAAGGGATCCAATAAGAGATCCCCCGAAAGCGTTGGGGACGAACCAGGAGGCTGCGACATGTCGGCGTCGACCCTCGGCTCCACCGGTCTGCGATCCGAGGCGCAAACCTGGCAGGACGGCAAACGGTACCTGTGGCCGCTGGCCCTGGTGGTGCCGATCCTCCCGTATGTCGCCTACGGGCTGTGGCACCGCTTCGACAACGCCCTCGCGTGGTATCTGACGCCGTTCCTGGTGTACGTGATCGTGCCGCTCGGCGACTGGCTCATCGGCGAGGACGCCGGCAATCCGCCGGCCGAGCGCGAGGCGCAGCTGCAATCCGCCTGGTACTACCGGGTCTTGACGTTCCTCTACCTGCCCCTCCAGTTCGGATCCCTGGTGCTGGGCGCGTGGGCGTGGAGCCAGCCACACGTCAACCTGCCCTCCCGGATCGGGATGATCATCAGCGTCGGCATCGTGACCGGCATCGCCATCAACACGGCGCACGAGTTGGGCCACAAGCGCGAGGAACTGGAGCGCTGGTTCTCGAAGATCGCGCTGGCGCCGTCCGGATACGGACACTTCTACGTGGAGCACAACCGGGGACACCATGTGCGGGTCGCGACGCCGGAGGACCCGGCGTCGGCGCGGATGGGGGAGTCGTTCTACCGCTTCTGGCCCCGGACGGTGTGGGGGTCGCTGAGGTCGGCGTGGGAGCTGGAGACGAAGAAGCACCGGCTGCGCAAGCGCTCGCCGTGGACGCTGCGGAACGACGTCCTGAACGCCTGGCTGATGACGGTCGTGGTGTTCGCCGCCCTGACGCTCTGGTTCGGACTCGGCGTGCTGCCGTTCCTGCTCGTGCAGATGGTGTTCGGGTTCTCGCTGCTGGAGATCGTGAACTACCTCGAACACTACGGGCTGCTGCGGCAGCGGACGGCCGCCGGCCGGTACGAGAAGGTCGAGCCGGTGCACAGCTGGAACAGCGACCGGCTGTCCACCAACGTGTTCCTGTACCAGCTTCAGCGGCACAGCGACCATCACGCGTACCCGAACCGCCGCTACCAGGTGTTGCGCTCGTTCGACGAGGCGCCGCAGCTGCCGGCCGGGTACGCGACGATGATCGTGGTCGCCCTGTTCCCGCCGTTGTGGCGCCGGGTGATGGATCCGCGAGTGCTCGCGCACTACGAGGGCGACGTGTCGCGGGCGAACCTGACGCCGAAGCTGCGAGCGAAGCATGAGCCCAAGAAGACCGGCTGAGCCCGGGAAAGCCGGGTAAGGCCGAGGGGACCGGAGCCGGTCGCACCCGGCCCCGGTTCTTGAGAGACGAGTCGATCAGCGTGCTGCGTTGCGATTGATCAGCTATTGCCCGGCTTTACGCCGGGCCCGGTAAGCGGCCGCCGCTGCCCGGTCGTTGCACCAGTCGCTGCAAAACCGGCGGCTCCCGGACCGCGACCGGTCCACGAAAGCGCACTCGCACGGCGATCCCGCGCACGTCCCCAGCCGCCGCAGCTCCGAGTCGGCGATCAGCTCCGCGGCCGCGGCGGGGAGCCGGGCGGACAGCGCCTCCATGCCCGTGGCCCGGGGCGCCACCTGGAGGATCGGCCGGCCGTCGTCGTCCATGACGAGCTGCGGCACCGCCCCGCCGCGCACCAGCATCGGATTGACGATCTCCGCGGCCTCTTCCAGCGTCGTGGCGCTGAACACCAGCCGCAGCAGCGCCCGCAGCTCTTTCAGGCTGCTGAGATCGCCCTCGTGGAGCCCTTCGGCGATCTCGCCGTGCCCGGCGGCGCGCAGCGCGTCGCGGTACCACTGCACGGAGGTCAGCCGGTCCGGCGGGTCCTCCAGCATGTCCATCGAGTTCACCAGCAGCACGGCGAGGTCCAGGTCGTCGGCCGGGAGCCGGTGGATCCACCCGGGCGGCATGGTGAAGTCGGCTTTCGGGGGACTTCCGATATCGGCCGTCATTCGCTTGATCCCTCCCCGGTGTGCGCGGCGCATCCGTCAGCATCATCCATGTTCATACTACTGACGATTCGCCGGTTGCCTTCGACGACACCACGGTTCCACCGGACGGAGAGTTCAATTCCGTACATGCCGCCGACCGCGCGCGCCGGGATCTGTCCCCGGTCGCGCGGTCGGACTGCTGGGATCTGCATGCGGGACCGCCGTCCACTCGACTAGGGACAGCATCGCGGGCGGCCCGTATTGGCGCCGTAAACTCCGCGGGGTTCGCGTGACCGGGTCTCAGCCGGACGCCGAAACCGCCTGGGTGCCGGTGTAGATCCGCGCCAGTCCGGCGGCGGTCTCCGCGATCCGCTCCCGCAGCGCCGTCGGCGCCAGCACCTCGACCCCGGCGCCCAGCTTCAGGAACTCGCCCTCGGCGTGCGTCAGGGACTCGATCGGGACGGTCGCCTTCACCCAGCCCTCGCGCTCGCAGTCGTCCTCGGCCGTGCTGTTGACCGCGTTGACGACGTCGGAGGCCATGATCTCCTCCAGGCGCCGCCGGCCGGTGGGGGACAGCCGGATCAGGGCCTCGCCCTGCACCAGGCGGGTGCGGAACTCGGCGATCTGGCGGGACCAGTAGTCGGGGAGGTCGAAGTCCCCGGGCCGGTCGAAGCGGCCGGCGTCGCCGTCGAGCGGGGTGAGCTCCAGGATCTGGTTCACCCGGTAGGTGTTGACCCGGCCCGCCGATTCGGCGACCGCGTACCACTTGCCGGTCTTGAGCACGATCCCGTACGGCGCCAGGGTGCGCTCCACCTCGGTGGGCGCCGTCCAGCGGCGGTAGAGCACCCGGATGCGGCGCTGGTTCCAGACCGCGTCGGCCACCGCCGGCAGGTACGGGCTGGTGTCGCCGTCGTCGTACCAGCCCGGCGCGTCGAGCAGGAACCGCTGCTGGATGCGGCCGCTGCGGTCGGCCAGCTCGGCGGGCATCGAGGCCTTCACCTTGAGCTGCGCGGCCGCCATCACCGAACCCAGGCCCAGCTCGGCTGCCGGGCCCGGCAGCGCCGCCAGGAACATCGCCTCGGCCTCGTCCGCCGACAGGCCGGTCAGCCGCGTCCGGTAGCCGTCCAGCAACTGGTAGCCGCCGGCCGGCCCGGCATCCCCGTAGAGCGGGATGCCGGCCTCGTGGAGGGACTCCACGTCGCGGTAGATGGTCCGGACCGACACCTCCAACTCGTCCGCGAGCTGGCGGGCGGTCATCCGGCCCCGGGTCTGGAGCAGCAGGAGCACTGACACGAGACGGCTGGCGCGCATGCCTGGATTATGCGCTGCGGCGGGGACAGTCGGCGCGGGCCGGGCGGCGAGGAGGCATCGCGGAGACAGACCGTGGGTCCGTCAGCGCGAGGCGGTGAAGCCGGTGCTGACCTTGGTCCCGGAGCGCGCCGCGCGGGCCGCCTCGAAGTCGGCGCGGGTGACGGCGTACAGCACCATGTCGTTGTACTTGCCCTCGCGGAAGTGGCAGCCGCGCATGATGCCCTCCCGGAGCATGCCCGCCTTCTCCAGGGACCGCTGCTCGGCGATGTTCTCCACATCGGTCCCCGCCTCGATGCGGTAGACCGTGGTGCAGTTGAACAGGTAGTCCACCAGGAGCCGCTGGGCCTCGGTGCCGTAGCCCTTGCCCCGGCCGGCGGGAATGAGACCGATACCGATGTTGATAGCCGGCGCGTTGATCGGCCCGTAGTTCTCCGGATGCCAGCTGACGCCGCCGACGAACTCCCCCTGGGCCTCCACCGCGAGGCGGCCGGTGAGGTCCCCGTACTTCGGGAACGCCTCGCCGGAATCCACCAGACGCCGCAGGCGGTTCGGCACAGGCACCCCGAAGTAGCTGAAGCGGTCACTCTCCAGGGTCTCCGGGTTGTCGTCGAGGATGGCGCAGTCGTCAAGGGTGTAATTGCGCAGGCGGACGAGGCCGTCGGTGGTGTTGATGGTCATAGCCGACAAGCTAGCCCACGACCGAGGCGGACGCTCTGGCCATCGCCGCCAGAGCTTCCAGAACGGTCCTCTCCACCAGTTCCTCGCAGCTTGGCAAATCCTCGATCAAGCCGGTCACCTGGCCTGCGGACAGGACACCGGCCAAAGGATTCCCCTCCACCAGACCGGCGCGCAGCAGCATCGGGGTGTTCGCGGCCATGACGACCTGGTTGAGACCCAGCCCGTAGTGCTTGCGCATGGACAGGCCGTCGCGCAGCATCCCGCGCAGCGACATGCCGGTCATCTTCTTGAAGGCCAGGCCGTTGCGCACAGAGCGCAGTAGCCCACTCAGTGCGCCGGACCGCTCGATCTGCTCCACGAGCCCGGTCCTCAGCACCCGGTGCGGAACACCGTCGATCTTCGGGGTGGCGATCGTCCCGTTCACGTCCGCCGCCAGATACAGGGCCTTGACCGCGTCCGGAACCCGCGAGTCCGCTGTGAGCAGGAACCGTGTCCCCATCGCGATTCCCTCGGCGCCGTAGGCCAGCGCCGCCGCCAGCCCCCGGCCGTCGAAGAAGCCGCCCGCGGCCAGGACCGGGATGTCCACGGCGGCCGTGATCTGCGGCAGAAGCAGGCTGGTCGCCACCCCGCCGGTGTGGCCGCCGCCCTCGCCGCCCTGCACCACCACCGCGTCCACGCCCCACGCCGCCACCTTCTCGGCGTGCCGCCGCGCGCCGATCGACGGCACGACCACCGTCCCGGCGTCCTTCAGCTTCGCGATCAGCTCCCGTTTCGGGGCCAGCGCGAACGACGCGACCCGCACGCCCTCCTTGATCAGCAGGTCCACCCGCTCGGCGGCGTCGGCGGCGTCGGCCCGCAGGTTCACGCCGAACGGCGCGTCGGTGCGTTCCTTGACCTCGCGGATCGCGGCCGCCAGCTCGGCGTGGGACATCGTCGCCGACGCCAGGATGCCCAGCGCCCCGGCGCGCGCCGTCGCGGTCACCAGACGCGGGCCGGCGACCCAGCCCATCCCGGTCTGCACGATCGGGTGCCGGACGCCCACCAGCTCCGTCCACCGGGTCCGGATCCGCTGCTCCAGCATGCGCCGCTCAGCCCTTTCCTGGTCCTGGGGACGGGACCTCGCGCTCGCGGGTGTCTCTCGGGTCCAGCACCTCGCGGATCAGCCGGAGCGCTTCGGCGTCCGGCTCCGGCGTGGCTTCCGGGTTGTCGGTGCCGGCCAGGACGAAACCGGTCGCCGCGACGACCTCGTCGACCGTCACGCCGGGATGGATCGAGCGGATCCGCATCCGGTGGTCCGGGGTCGCGAAGTCGAACACCGCCAGGTTGGTGACGACCCGCCGCAGCCCGTGGAAGCGCGCGGCCCCGCCGACCGCGCTGGCCCGGTCGAATCCGACCCCTGAGACGACGTCCACCCGCTCCACGAACACCTTCGGCGAGTGGTTGGCGATCCAGTAGCTGGTCGGATGGTTGATGGTGTTGCCCGGCGCGCCGCGCACGCCGATCAGCTGCGCCTTGGGCCGGGCGAAGTCCGCGCCGATCGCGGAGATGTTCTGGTTGCCGAACTTGTCCAGCTGGCTGGCGCCCATAATGACGTGCCGCGCGCCGTGCCAGACCAGGTCGAACAGCTGCCGGTACGGGATGTACGCCTCGACGTGGGAATCGGCGCCGGTGGGATCGGTCAGGTAGTTCGCGTCGCCGTCGGACAGCAGCAGCCCCGGCGCGAACGTCAGCTTGGCCAGCCGGGCGCCGAGCGCCGGGACCAGGCCCATCGGCGAGGCGATCACCTCGCCGTCGCCGCGCCACGCCTCGGCGCACGCCGCCACACAGACCTCGGCGCGGGTCACGTCGCTCATCGGCTCGCCTCCACGAACAGGTCTCCGCCGGCATAAGCCTTCTGCGCCACCTCGTCGCGGCCGTAGTCCGGGACGCAGCTGGTGAAGCCCGCGCCGCCGGGCGCCTCGACGACCCCGTCCACCAGCATCCGGTTGATCCGCAAGGACTGCGGCGGTCCGCCCGCGGCCAGTTCGGCGGTGTCGACGACGCGCTCGCAGGAGACGTAGCGCTTCTCGGCGGCCATGCAGTACAGGTCGTCAAAGTAGATGTCAGGACCCAGATATTGGGTGTTGCCGAAGCGGTCGGCGCGGTTCATGTGGACCAGGGCGACGTCCAGGTGGATCGCGGGCATCGCCACCAGTTCCTCGCCGTCTTCATAGGGCGAGGTCACGGTTTTCAGGCCCGGGTTGACGGTCATGACGTCCGACCCGAGGCCGGCTCGCGTGGGGAGGAACGGCAGGCGGAGCGCGGCGGCGTACAGGCCCCACTGGAGCGCGCCCTCGTCGTACTCCGCGACCTCGATCTCGCCGTTCTGGCGGGCCTTGCGGAAGTACGGGTCCAGCGGGATCGAGTCCAGCGACACGAAGCCGTAGACGGCTTTGCGCACCTTCCCGGTCGCGCACAGCAGCCCGACGTCCGGGCCGCCGTAGGAGACCACTGTCAGATCCCTGAGGCTCGACTTGGCGATCGCGGTCACCAGCGTCATCGGCTTGCGCCGCGACCCCCAGCCGCCGATCCCGATCGTCATCCCGTCCCGCAGCCCGCCGACGACCTCGTCGGCGCTCATTCGCTTATCGCGCACGGTGCCCTGCCATTTCACGCCTTCCCCTCGACGAACTTGTCGCGTTCCTCGTCGGCGACCCCGGCCAGGTTGATCTCGAAGGTGTAGCCCTGTTCGTACCGGTAGGAGCGCTTGACGTCGACCGGGTCGATGCCGTTCAGCGCGGCCTTGGCGGCGCGGATCACCGCCGGGTGCTTGGCGGCGATCTCCGCGGCCAGCTCCAGGGCGCGGTCGTGCAGCTTCTCGCGCGGGACGACGTCCCACACCGAGCCGAACTCCAGCAGCCGTTGCGCGGGGACGGTGCGCGCCGTGTAGTACATGGTCCGCAGATAGTGCTGGGGAACCAGACGACTGAGATGGGTCGCGGCCCCCAGCGCGCCGCGGTCCACCTCCGGCAGCCCGAAGTAGGCGTCGTCGCTGGCGATGATGCTGTCGGCGTTGCCCACCAAGCCGATTCCGCCGCCGACGCAGAACCCCGCGACCTCGGCGATCACCGGCACCGGGCACTCGTAGACGGCCGCGAACGCCGCCGCGCAGCCGGCGTTGGCGCCGAGCAGGGCCTCGAAGCCGGGGGTGTTCTGCATCTCCTTGATGTCCACTCCGGCGTTGAACCCGCGGCCCTCCGCGCGCAGGATCACGACGCGGGTCTCAGGGTCCTGTCCCGCGGCCCGGACCGCGTCGGCGAGCGCGAACCATCCGGCCACCGGCAGCGCGTTCACCGGCGGATGGTCGACGGTGATCGTGACCACGCCGCGGTGTTCGGGCCGGGCCTCCCTGGTACTGGAGACGGGGTTGGTACCAGAGGCAGGGCTGGTACTGGAGACGGCGCTGCTGCTGGAGACGGTCACGACGGCCTCCTGACCGATGAGCAACCTAGCATTTGCTTGGGATCCTAGCGGTCGCCCGGAGGGGTGACCAGAGCGGCGGCCCGCTCGGCCCCGGCGGACAGTGGCCCGTGTAGGGGTGGTCCCCGATCCGATCGGAGCCGGTGCAGATGTCCGAGGAGCAGCGCGACCAGCCGCGCAACGAGTCCGAAGCCGAAACGGGGTCCGGTGCCGGGGCCGGAACCAAGGCGGCCGCCGGCGCGGTGGCCGCGGGGCGCGTCGAGCACCGTGAGGCCCGCGTCGAGCACCATGAGGCCCGCGTCTACGACCTGCACGACGGCGTCGGCGACGGCTCGCCGCGCTACGGCGAGGCCGTCGCCGAGATCCCGGAGAGCGGCTCGGAGGAGTCCTGGAGCGCCGCCCCGCACCCCGGCTACGAGCGCGACCCGAAGTCCGGCTTCACCAGCAAGCGGCTGGCGGCCGGCACCCTGATCGGCTGCCTGATCCTGGCGCTGGGGGTCTTCTATGGCACCCGGATCCTTACCGGCCGCTCCTCCAACGGCTTCGGCGCCCAGCCGTGGACCGCGGCGGTCAAGCAGGACGGCGCCGTGGTCGGCGGCATCAACGCGCAGAACAGCGACGTGGCCCCGCCGGTCGAGCTGCCGCCCGACCAGACCTTCGGCACCAGCGGCGGGAAGTAGCCCGCCGATGCGTTGACCTGCGCGAAAGGCCCGTCCTGACAGCCGCTGACACCCCCGGTGCCGGCGGCTGTCAGGCGCTGTCAGGTGCTGTCAGCGCCGTGTGCGCGCCTTATCAGCGGCGTCCCCGATGCTCGTCCCATACCGACGACGAGAAGAGGGGAACGGGTCGATGACCACCTACGCGATCGAGGCCGAGGGCCTGGCGAAGTCCTTCGGCGAGACCAAGGCGCTCCAGGGCGTGGACCTGTTCGCCAAGCCCGGCACCGTGCACGCCGTGCTCGGGCCGAACGGCGCCGGCAAGACCACCAGCGTCCGGATCCTGGCCACGCTGATCCGCGCCGACGCCGGCTCGGCCCGGATCGGCGGCTACGACGTCGTGAAGCAGGCCGAGAAGGTCCGGGCCACGATCGGCCTGACCGGACAGTACGCCTCGGTCGACGAGGACCTCACCGGCATCGAGAACCTGGAGCTGATCGGCCGGCTGCTCGACCTGTCCAAGCGCGACGCCCGGTCCCGGGCCGCCGAGCTGCTGGAGTGGTTCGACCTCGCCGAGGCCGCCAAGCGCCCGGCCAAGACCTACTCCGGCGGCATGCGCCGGCGCCTGGACCTGGCCGCCTCGCTGGTCGGCCGGCCCTCGGTGATCTTCCTGGACGAGCCCACCACCGGCCTGGACCCGGCCAAGCGCGACGACATGTGGGGCGTGGTGCGGCAGCTCGTCGGCGAGGGCTCGACCGTGCTGCTCACCACCCAGTACCTGGAGGAGGCCGACGCGCTGGCCGACGAGGTGACGGTGATCGACCGCGGCCGGGTGATCGCCCACGACACCCCGCTGGGCCTCAAGCGCGTGGTCGGCGGCCAGAAGCTGACCGTCCAGCCCTCCGACCCGGCCCGGCTGGCCGACGCCGCCGCGCTGCTCCAGCAGGTCTCCGGCGGCAAGGCCGAGTCGCCGCGCCAAGGCGTCGTGGCCGTCCCCGTCGACGACGACAGCGCACTGACCGAGGCCGTGGCCCGGCTGCACACCGCGGGCATCGGCGTGACCGAGCTGTCCCTGCACCTGCCGAGCCTGGACGAGGTGTTCTTCACCCTGGTGGGCCGCCGCGCCGGCGACGACAAGCCCGCGCTCACCACGCTGCCGCAGCGCGGGCAGCGGCCGGTGCCGGCGGAGGGGGCCGGGGAGCTTGCGTCGACCGAGGAGTCCGGGGAGTCCGACCAGGACGCGGCCCCGTCCGCACCGATCGCGGTCTGACCGCGCCCGGCCACGCCGCCACTGCCGCTCAGAGCCGCAGCAGTCGCAAGCCCTCACCGCATATCAAAGATCTTTCAAAGGGGAACCGCCATGACCACCGCCACTGTCACCGCCGGCCCGACCGCCGCCACCGCTCCCGCCTCCCGGCCGTTCAAGACCATCCGCCACAGCGCCGCCCTGGCCAAGCGCAGCCTGCTCAAGACCATGCGCACGCCCGAGGCGCTGCTGGACGTCACGCTCCAGCCGGTGATCTTCCTGTTGCTGTTCACGTACGTCTTCGGCGGCGCGATCGCCGGGTCGCAGAGCGTCTATCTCCAGTACCTGCTACCGGGCATCCTCGCGCAGACCATCGCGATGAGCGCCACGGCGATCGGCGTGAACCTGAACACTGACATCTCCAAGGGAGTGTTCGACCGGTTCCGCTCATTGCCCATCGCCAGGTCGGCACCGCTGGTCGGGGCCGTGCTCGCGGACTTCGTCCGCTACGCGCTGGTCGCCGTCATCACCCTGAGCGTCGGCTACGCCATGGGCTTCCGGATCCACACCGACCCGTTCCAGGCCGGCGCCGCGCTGCTGCTGGCCGCCACGTTCGCGCTCGCCCTGAGCTGGGTCTCGGTCTGGCTCGGCATGGTGGCCCGCACGCCGGGCTCGGTGCAGGGCTTCATGATCCTGCTGGTGCTGCCGCTGAGCTTCGGCTCCAACACCTTCGTGCAGACCAACACCCTGCCGGGCTGGATGCAGGGCTTCGTGAACGTCAACCCGATCACCCACCTGGCCGGGGTGTCCCGCAGCCTGTTCCTGGGCGGGCCGGTCACCAGCCACCTGTTGTGGACCATCGGCTGGATCATCGGTGTGACCGCCGTGTTCATGCCGCTGGCGCTGCGTGCCTACGGCCGCAAGGTCTGATCCGGCAGCTTGCCGAGGTCGTCCGCGGCCAACCCCAACGTGTGCGCCAAGAGGACCTGGTTCTCTTGGCGCACACCGTTTTTACCCTCGGCGTACCAGGCCTCGTATCCGGGCTCGCCGCCGATCTCGGCGATCAGCGCCAGCCGTTCCTGGTCGCTGCGGTCGACGGCGCCGAGCATCTCCTCGGAGGCGCCGAGCAGCCGCGCGGCCAGCGCGGTGTCCCCGCTCACCCGGGCGTAGCGGGCCGTGCCGGTCGCCACTCGGGACTGGACCGGCATGTCGCGGGCGACCGCGGAGAACTGCAAAGCGTTGGCCAGGGCTCGGCGGGCGGTGTCGGTGTTGCCGATGTCGAGGGCCAGCATCGCCCGCAGCCCTTCGCGGATCGACAGCATCTGCGGCGGGCCCTCCCAGCCGGAGGCGTACTCGGCGTCGGTCTCGCGCATGTAGTGCTCGGCCAGCTCCCGCTCGCCGAGCCGGCGGTGGTGCTCGACCAGGCCGAGCAGCGCCACCAGGGCTGTCATGCCCGATCCGGAGCGGCGTCCGGCGTCGAGCACCTCCTCCAGCAGCTGCCGCGCCTGCTCATGCTGTCCTATGCGGCCGAGCAGATGCGCCCGGCCGATCTGGATCTGCGCGGCGTCGGTGAAGGCGTTGATCTCGCTGATCAGCTCCAGCGCCTCGTTCTGGAGCTCCAGCGCCGTGGCGTCGTCGCCGTCGGTGATGGCCAGCGCGGCCAGCGAGTTCAGGCACGCCGACAGGCCCCAGCGGTCGCCGAGCTCGCCGAACACCCGCCGGGCCTGCTCCAGGTCCGACCGCACCACGCTGCGCCGGCCGGCGTTCTCCTCCGACATGCCCTGCATCATGTGCAGCATCGCGCCCACCCACGGATCGGGGTGGTCGGCGTTCGCGGCCACCGCCTCCGCCAGCCGCGGGGCGTCGTCGGCCAGCATCGGTCCGATCACGGCCGCCAGCGCCAGCAGCGGATGGTTCCGGGTCGGCACCGCGGCGATCACCGCGGCCACCTTCCGCTCCATCGCCGGCACCTCGGTCCAGCGGTTCTCCTCGAACATCGTCGTGACCATCTCCAGCACCGTCACGATGGCGTGCTGCTCCGGCGGCGAGTCGCCCGGCACGTCCAGCGCCACCCGCAGCCAGACCTTGCCCTCCTGGTTCTGGTCGCCCATGGCCCAGTACCAGGTCATCCCGGCGGCGATGCGCACGGCGGTGTCGGCGTCCTCGTCGGCGGCGGCGAACCGCAGCGCGGCCAGGATGTTGTCGCGCTCGGCGTTCAGGCGCTTGAGCCAGACCATCTGCTCACTCCGGCGCAGATGCGGCTCGGCGGTCTCCACCAGGTCCCGGAAGAAGCGCGCGTGCGCCCGCCGGACCTCGGCCAGCCGGCCGGTCTCGTTCAGCCGGTCCGCGCCGTACTCGCGCAGCGTCTCCAGCATGCGGAACCGCGGCTCCTGGCCGGGCTCGGTGAGCACGGTCTGGAGCAGCGACTTGTCCACGAGCGCTGAGAGCAGGTCGAACGCCGTGTCCGGGTCCAGGCCCGGGGACACGGCGGCCGCCGCCTCGGCGGTGACGCCGCCGGGGAAGACGGCCAGGCGCTCGGCGAGGTCGCGCTCGTCGGGGGAGAGCAGCTCCCAGCTCCAGGCCACGACCGCGCGCAGGGTCTGGTGGCGCGGCATCGCGGTGCGGCTGCCGCCGGTGAGCAGCCGGAAGCGGTCGCCGAGACGGCCCGCGATCTGGTGCAGCGGCAGCGTGCGCAGCCGTGCCGCGGCCAGCTCGATCGCCAGCGGAAGCCCGTCCAGGCTGCGGCAGATGCGGATGACGTCGGGAAGGGTGTCGGCGTCGACCGTGAAGTCCGGATCGACGGCGGCGGCGCGGTCGGCGAACAGGCGGACGGCCGGATAGGCGAGCAGGGTGTCGGCGACCGACAGCGGAGTCGGCGCCGGGCCGGAGTGCAGCGCGGCGATGGGACTCGGCCGGGAGGACGACGGCGCCGCGGCCTCGCCGGGCGCGGGAGCCGCACCGTTCCGGCCCGGAACACTCGCAGAGCCCTGATAGCTGTCGCCGCGTCGCGGGTCGGTGGGGGCGCCGTCGGACGCTCCCGCGTCGTGCTCGCCGACCGCGGCCAGGTAACCGGCCTCGGCCTTCCGCTGCTGGAACCGGTCCTGGTCGGCCGCCTCCGGCAGTGCCAGCGGTGGCACCGCGAAGATGGTCTCGCCGTCGATGACCAACGGCTCCCGGCTGGTGGCCAGCACCCGCAGCCCGGGGGCGTGGCCGAGCAGCGTCTCGGCGAGATCGGCCGCGGCTCCGACCAGGTGCTCGCAGTTGTCGAGGATCACCAGGATCCGCTTCTCCGCCAGGCCCTCGATCAGGTGGCCCATCGCGCCGCCGCGCATGATGGCCGCGGCGGCCGTCGGCGAGGAGTTGTTGGTGATGACCCGGGTCTCCCGCAGACCGAGCGCGGACAGCACGGCCTGCGGCACCTCGTTGGGATCGGTGACCGGCGCGAGCTCGACCAGCCAGGCCCCGTCCGGGAACCGCTCCACAGCCCGCTGCGCGGTCTCGCTCGCCAGGCGCGTCTTGCCCGCGCCCCCGGGACCGACGAGCGTCACCAGCCGCGAGGTCTCCAGCAGCTTGCCGATCCGCTTCACCTCCTCGTCCCGGCCGACGAAACTGGTCAGGCGGGACTTGAGATTGGTCTTCGGCGCCGCCTCCGACGGGGCCGGCGCCAGCGCGGGATCGTTGCGCAGCACCGCGAGATGGACCTCGGCGAGCTCCTTGGAGGGATCGATCCCCAACTGGTCGGCGAGGGCCCGCCGGACGTGCTCGTAGACCGCCAGCGCCTCGGCCTGGCGGCCGACCGCGTACAGGGCTTTGACATGGAGCGCGGCGATGTTCTCGCGCAGCGGGTGCTCGGCGGTGAGCGCTTCGAGCTCGGCCAGCGCCTCGGCCGCCTGCCCGAGCCGGAGCTCGGCGTCGAGCCGGTCGACGAGCGCGGCCAGCCGCAGCTCGTCCAGCCGCGCGGCCGGGGCGGTCGCGAACGGCGCGTCCGCGACATCGGCCAGTGCCGGGCCGCGCCACAGCGTCAGGGCCTCGCGCAGGGTCTGGCGCGCGGCGGACGGGTCGTCGGCGCGCAGCGCCTCGCGGCCGGAGCGGAACAGGCTCTCGAAGCGGACCGCGTCGACCGACTCCGGCGCGATGGCCAGGCGGTAGCCGCCACCGGGCGTGGATGCGAGCAGCGCCGGGTCGCCGAGCGACTTACGGACGCGCGAGATGAGGGACTGGAGCGCGTTGGCGGCGCCCTCCGGCGGCTCGTCGTTCCACAGCGCGTCGATCAGCGAGGTCGCGGTGACCACTCGTCCCGGATCCAGCGCGAGCCGGGAGATCAGGGTCCGCAGACGCGCGCCGCCCAGGGTGACCGGGGCGCCGTCGACGCGGACTTCGAGGGGGCCCAGGAGGGAGACGGTCAACGGCACGGTTCCAGTCTGGCACGGGCCCCGCGAAGGGGTCGGGCCCGCGACTTGACCTAGCGTTTGCTTGGTGCACTTGGTACCGTGCGGGCGTGGCGGTCAACGTGGATCTGGCGGGCCGGGTGGCCCTGGTCACCGGCGGCGGACGCGGCGTGGGGCTGGGCATCACCCGGCGGCTGGCGGCCGCCGGGATGGCCGTGGTCAGCTGCGGACGGCGCGCGCCCGCGACGGACCTGCCGGCGGGCGCGGAGCACCGGGGCGCCGACGTCCGGGACGCCGAGCAGGTGCAGGCGCTCGTGGCGGGCGTCGTCGGCGACTTCGGGCGGCTCGACGTCGTCGTCAACAACGCCGGCGGCGCCCCCTACGTGCCGGCCGCCGACGCGAGCCCGCGGTTCGGCAGCGCCATCGTCGCGCTGAACCTGCTGGCGCCGCTGACCGTCGCGCAGGCCGCGAACCGGGTGATGCAGCCGCAGCTCGACGGCGGCCTGATCATCAACATCTCCAGCGAGAGCGCCCGCCGGGCCAGCCCCGGGACCGCCGTCTACGGAGCGGCGAAGGCCGGTCTGGAGAACCTGACCCGCACGCTGGCCGTGGAATGGGCGCCGAAGGTGCGGGTGAACGCCATCACGGTCGGACCGGTCCGCACCGAGCAGTCCCACCTGCACTACGGGGACGAGGCCGGCGTCGCGGCCGTGGCCCGGACCATCGCCCTGGGCCGCCTGGCCGAACCCGACGACGTCGGGAACCTGTGCGTGCTGCTGGCCTCGCCGTTGGCGGCGTACGTCAACGGAGCCGCGATACTCCTGGACGGAGGAGGAACGCGTCCGGCGTTCCTCGACGCCGCCAACGCCGAACATCCATGACCATGAGGAGTGCGCGATGACAGGGATCTGCGACGGCCGGGTCGCCGTGATCACCGGGGCCGGCCGGGGCCTGGGGCGCGCGCACGCGCTGGAGTTCGCTCGGCAGGGGGCGAAGGTCGTCGTCAACGATCTCGGCGTGGGCCTGGACGGCCGGGCTGTCCTGGCCGGCGTCGTCCCCGACGAGGACGGCACCGCCGGCCAGGACAGCCCGGCCGAGCAGGTCGTCGCCGAGATCCGGGCGGCGGGCGGCGAAGCGGTCGCGGACCACCACGACATCGCCGCCTGGGACGGCGCCGCCGCGCTCGTCCAGACCGCGCTCGAAGCCTTCGGCAAGCTCGACGTCCTGGTCAACAACGCCGGCTTCCTCCGGGACCGGATGCTCGTCAACCTTTCCGAGCAGGACTGGGACGACGTCATCCGGGTCCACTTGAAGGGCCACTTCCTCACCCTGCGGCACGCCGGCGCGCACTGGCGCGACCAGTACAAGATGGGGAACCTCAACGACGCCCGGGTCATCAACACCAGCTCCGGCGCGGGCCTGCTGGGCTCGGTCGGGCAGGGCAACTACGCGGCGGCCAAGGCGGGTATCGCGGCCCTGACCATCCAGGCCGCGGCGGAGCTCGGCCGCTACGGCGTCACGGTCAACGCGATCGCCCCCGCCGCCCGCACCAGGATGACCGAGGGCACGTTCAGCGAGCTGATGGCCCGCCCCGACGACGGGTTCGACGCGATGGCCCCGGAGAACGTGTCGCCGCTGGTGGCCTGGCTCGGCTCGGACCGCTCCCGGGCGGTGTCCGGCCGCCTGTTCGAGGTCGAGGGCGGCCGGATCGGCGTCGCCGACGGCTGGCAGCACGGCCCGACGGTCGACAAGGGCGGGCGGTGGGCCGCGCAGGATCTGGACGCGGTGGTCGCGGACCTGATCGGACGGGCGCCGGTGCCCGGGCCGGTCTATGGGGCCTGAGGCGCCGGTGGGATAACCTCGCCTGTCGGACGCAGCAACGGCACGTACTCGGACAGGAGCGGCGAGGATGCTACAGGCAGTGCGGCATGGTCGGTGGGCGGTGCTGGTGGCGGCCGGTGCGTTGACGGTGGGGGGTTGCGCCTCCTCGGGGTCGATCGGGGCCGCGGGCGCCGGCGGCGCCTCGTCGACGTCCGCGACTTCGAGGTCCGGGGCGCCCTCGGCGTCGACGTCGTCCTCGGCGGCTTCGGCGTCGTCCTCCTCCTCGTCCTCGGCGGCGGGCGGGTCCACGGCGACCACGACCGCTTCGTCGGGCGCCAAGAGCTGGGCCCAGGAGCCGGCGATGACCATCGACAAGACGAAGAAGTACACGATGACGATCCACACCGACCAGGGCGACATCGTCATCGCGATGGACGCGGCCAAGACGCCGCACACCGTGAACTCGATGAACTTCCTGGCCGGCCAGCACTTCTACGACGGCAGCTTCTGCCACCGCCTGTCGACGTCGGCGGGGCTGCAGATGCTGCAGTGCGGCGACCCGGCGGTCGGCGCCGATCCCAAGTCGACGGACGGCACCGGCGGTCCCGGCTACACCTTCCAGGACGAGAACCTCACCGGGGCGACGTACCCGGACGGGACGGTCGCGATGGCCAACGCCGGACCGGGGACCAACGGCTCGCAGTTCTTCCTGGTGTTCGGCGACAGCCAGCTCCAGCCGGACTACACGCCGTTCGGCACCATCACCGCCGGGCACGAGATCCTGGTGCACGTGGCGTCCGGCGGGATCAGCAGCCCCGGGTCGGACGGGACCGGGCGGCCGACGATCCCGGTGCAGATCAAGTCGGTGACGGTCAGCCCGAGCTGAGCGGTCCGCGATTCCTGTCGACAGGTTCCGCGATCGATGGGTTCCGCGATCGACAGGTTCCGCGATCGACGGGTTCCGGGAACGTGTAACCCGCTGCCCTGCCGGTCGGTGTCTGTGGTGGTGACAAGACACCGACCGACAGGGGCGGGAATGGAAGTGACAGTCGCCGACCGGCGACGGCGGGCTTCAGGCGGGGGATCGGCGGTGAAGGCCGCGCAGGAGGACTCGTTCCGCGAGTTCGTCGAGGGGTCGTGGCACCGGCTGCTCCGCACCGCCTACTTGCTCACCGGGGACCACGGCGCCGCCGAGGACCTGGTGCAGACCGCGTTGATGCGGACGTACAAGCGCTGGGGCGCCATCGAGCGGGGTGACGCGCCGGAGGTCTACGTCCGCCGCGTCATGGTCAATCTGAACATCAGCGCGTGGCGGCGGCGCCGGGTCGTCGAACACGTCGTGGCGGAGCCGCCGGAGCGGCCGGAGCCCGGCGGCCGGGGCGACTATCAGGAAGCGCACGCGGTGCGCGACGAGTTGTGGCGCACGGTGCTCACGATGCCGCCGCGCATGCGGACGGTGTTCGTGCTGCGGTATTTCGAGGACCTGTCCGAGGCCGAGGTGGCCGCGGTGATGGGGTGCGCGGTGGGGTCGGTGAAGAGTCAGGTCGCGCGGGGTTTGGCCCGGCTCAGGGCGGAGCTTCGGGTCGAGGGGAGCGCGCGGTGAGCGAGAGGGACTTCGAGAGGCCTGAGGAGTGGGAAGCGGAGTTCCGCGCGATGTTCGCTGAGCGGTCGCGGGATGTGCGGGCGACGACCTCGCCGTACCGCGCGATGCGACAGCGGATCCTGGAGGCCCGGCGCAAGCGGCGGCAGCGGATCGGCGGAGCCGGTGCGGCGCTGGCGGTGGCGGCCGTGGGGCTGGGGGTGTGGGCAACGATGTCCGGCGGGTCGCAGGGGGCACCGCCGGCGGTGCCGGTGAGCACGTCGGCGAGTGCGCCGGCGACGCCTGCGAAGTACGTTTACAACGATGGCCGGACAGAGCTGCCCGCAGGGCCGCTGCTCGACGCCGCGCAGCAGTACCTGAAGACGAACTACCATGGCGACCTCGGGGGAGCCACCGTGGTCACGACCTTCGACCAGGCCATGCAGCAGGCGGCCGAGGCCTCCAAGTCCTCGCCGAACGACCTCGGGCTGGCGGCGCTCGACCCCCGGACCGGGTATGTCAAGGCGCTGAGCGGCCCCTGGGACCGGCCGGCGCAGATCGCGGACCTGATGAAGCCGATCACGGCGGCGGCGGCGTTCGAGACCGGCCGCTACTCGCCGGACTCGAACGAGCCGACGAACCCTGACAAGCATCCGCTCAGCTGGCCGGACGGCTCCGGGGCGGCCTTGCAGTACTCCGATTCCCGGACCGGGCAGCAGCACGCCTGGCCGCCGGAGAGCGGGGGACCGGTGCGCGGGGACGCTTTCGTCAACCTGCGCGAGGCGATGGTGAAGGCGCTGAACACGCCGTTCGCGCAGGTCGAGCTGGCCTCGGACGTGGGCCTGGCCAAGGTCTACGCGACGGCGCTCGCGGTGGGGATGCCGAACGGCAGCCCGGACCTGCTCCAGGTGGCGTCGTTGACGTTGGGGACGGCCCAGGAGTCGCCGTTGACGATGGCGTCGGTGTACGGCGTCTTCGCCGACGGCGGGATCCGCCACGATCCGGCGTTCGTGTTCATGGTGAAGGACGCGCGGGACAAGATGGTCTGGCAGCCGGACACGACGGGGACGAGGGTCTTGTCCGCGCACACCGCCGATGAGGTCGGTGACATGCTGCGGAGTGTGCTCGGGACCGAGTCGGTGACGGGTGCTCCGTCCGCGCCGGCGTTGAGCGCCAAGGGTTTCGCCGCGATGGCCGGAACGGCGGACTCCGACCACGCGGCCTGGTTCGACGGGTACGGCGCGGACCTGGTGACCGCTGTCGCCTTGTCGCGCGTGGATTCCAACGGGAACGCGGCGAAGATCACCGGCGGGGCCGAAGGGGGGACGGTGCGGGGCGGGCCGGTGCTGGGGCCGATGTGGGTGGAGTTCATGGAGAAGTTCGGCCATTGATTCGGTCGGCCCGCTGACTCGGGCCGCTGGTCCGGTCGGTGCGTGCGGACCGGGGCGGCCGGACGGTGTGAGCACCGTCCGGCCGCTCGCTCGGCTTGGCTCGGTTCGGCTCGCGAAGCTCAGCGAGCAAGTTCCCTGCGCCGACGATCAGCGCAACGCCACCCGCCGCGCCAGCCCGAGCGGCAGCCCGCCCGACCCGGCGATGGTGTCGTGGAACTGCTTCAGCGTCCCCTTGCCCTGGGCCAGGTAGTCGGCGCGGATCGCCTCGATCTCCAGGCAGCCGGTGAGGTACGACGGCGCCTGCGTCGGCCACGAGCAGTACCGGTTCACCTCGCCCTTGGCGGTCTCCGGCGTCAGCGACGCCTTCGTCGCCATGAACGCCTCCGCCTCCTCGATGCTCATCTCGCCGGTGTGCAGCGCGGTGTCGACCACGATGCGGGCCGCGCGGAAGATGCGGGCGTCCAGATGGCCGAGTTCGTGCCGGGGGTCGGCGAAGTAGCCCTGCTCCCGCATCGCGGTCTCGATGTACAGGGCCCAGCCCTCGATGAAGTAGGGCGTGGTGAACATGCTGCGGACGGTGCGGCCCTGCTCGGCCAGCCACGACAGGTGCCAGTGGTGGCCCGGGTAGGCCTCGTGCACGGCGATGGTCGGCATCGAGACGCGGGCGTTCGTCTTCAGCCGGCCCAGGACCGCCTCGGGGGAGGACCCGGTGGGGGTGAAGGGCACGTTGAAGACGCCGGTGCGGGACGGCGTCAGCGCCGGCGGGCGGCTGTAGGAGGCCACGGACAGGATCGCGCGCACGAACTCCGGGCCGGGCTGGACCCGGCACTCCTCGCCGGCGGCGAAGGAGACCAGGTCGACCTCGCGAGTGAAGCGGCGGGCCCGCTCGGTCTCGGCGACGTACTCGGCGAGCATCGCCTCCTCGGTCGGCGGGATGTCCTCGCACAGGGCCGCCATCGTGGCGCGCCAGTCCGGCGCGCCGTCGGGGGTGCGGGGCACGGCGCCGCCGGGCAGGCCGGTGATGCGGGGAGCCAGTTCGCGCAGCTCCGCGTCCAGGCCGTCCCAGGCGGCCCGGCCGCGGCGGTGCAGCTCGGCGGTGTCGTAGCCGAGCATCTCCACGTCCTGGAGCAGCCGGGAGTAGGTCTGCTCGCCGAGCCGCCAGTCACCCTCGCAGCGCTCGGCGAAGTCCTCCAGGAAGACCGTCAGCTCCTCGAAGGCGGCGGCGGCCGGCTCGCCGGCTTCCGCGAGGCGGGTCCGCAGGCCCTCGTCGTGGACCATCGACGGGAGCGTTTCCGTGAAGAACGAGCGGCCGGTGCGGACCTGGCCCAGGGCGCGGTCCACGAGCAGGCGGGGGGACAGGGCCGGGTCGAGGTTGGCGCGGCAGGCGGCCACCACCTCGGGGACCAGCTTCAGCTTCGCCAGGGACTCCTCGACCAGGCGCTCCTCGGACCGGGTCCGCTGCTGGAACGGAAGGTAGAACGCGTACAGCGCGGTGCCGACGTAGTCCGCCGGGTCGCGGACCCAGACGTGGCGCCCGGCGTGGATGCCGATCCGGCGCAGCTGGGCGCGGATCAGGTCGCGGTCGACGCCGTCCTCGAACCCGCAGTCGACGTCGGCCAGCGCGTCCAGGGCGGCCAGATGTCCGGCGGCCTGACCGGCCCGGCGCTCGTAGCCGTCGAGAGTGAGGTCGCCCAGGCTCGTGGTGTGCTCCGGGTTCTCGGAGCCCATGACGGTCGCGGATACCGGGTTCGCGTCGAGGTACCAGGCGACCGCCTCGGCGACCGCGTCGGCGACCGGATTCGGGGAGGTCGGGGAGGTCTGGGAGGAGTCAGCAGACGTCATGGGCCGACGTTAGCGCTCGGGGCGGGCCTCCGGGAGGCGAAGATCGCCCTGGCGCTACCCTCGCTCGACCCTGGTAGGCGGTGTAGACCTGTGCCGGAGGGCTCCGGGCGGCCGGCGTGTCCGGAACCGGACCTGCGGCGATGGGACCCCGGCGGACGCGCCGCCGGGGCCGGCGGATCAGAACGACGCGTTCACGACCCAGTGGTCCAGCAGCGTGTGATCGCCGAGGACCTCGATCTCCTTGGCCTGCGGGGTGCGGCGGCCCCAGACGAACAGGTACAGCTCGCCGACCGGGCCGCGGACCGCCGCGGCGCCCTTGGCGTGGGTGTGGCTCCAGCGGAAGCCGCTGGGCTCCAGGGTGATCAGCCATTCGGCCTCCGGGCCGGCGGCGTCGACGGCGTCGGTGGCGTGCAGGTGCACCGTCTCGCCGTCGCCGGTCAGGGCCCGGATCCGGGGGGAGAACGCGGCGGCGGCCGGCAGGACGGTCAGGAACTCGTCGACGCCGTCGGCCGCCAGCCGGGGGTCGTACTCCGGCGTGCGGCCCAGGGCCAGCTCCATGTCGCCGCGGTGGACCGCGGTCTCGTGGAGCATGCGGCGGGCCCAGGCGCCGGCGGTGGGCTGCGGGCCCCAGTTCCAGACCGGCTTGTCGGCGCCGGCGGCGGCGACCTCGCGGGCCAGGGCGGCGGCGCCGGCGCGGATCCAGTCCGGGTAGCCGTCGTAGCCGGGCGGGAAGCCCAGGTCGAGCTTGCGGGGATCCTCGCGCAGGCCGGAGCGGACCATGGCGGTGGCCCAGCGGTGGGCCGTGCCGATGTGCCGCGCGACCTTGCGCACGGTCCAGCCCGGGCAGGTCGGGACCTCCAGGTCCCAGTCGTCGGCGCTCAGGCCGGTGAGCAGCGCCGCCGCGCGCTCGGCCTCGGCGGTGAGGAGTTCCGTGTGGACGAGGTGCGGGTTGGCCGTCTCGCTCATCATCGGCAGTTGCCTTCCATCGGTGGTCTCGGGCACCGCCGGTGCGTGCTTCGCGGGCGCGCGGTGAGGGTCGGCGGTGTGAGGGGGCGAGTCATCGGTGGTGAACGGATATGGAATTGGTCGTGGACGCGGGGGCGCCCAGGAGGAACACTGGCTCACCGCGCGGCGGGCCGCCACCCCCGGACGTGTGATCATCGTCTCGCCGCCGCCGCGGTTCCCGACCACCTTCCCCGCGGCGCGGTGGTTTATACCTGCTGAGCCCTGCAACCTGCGGGGGAACGGACGGTTTCCGCCCGGCGGCGACGGTGCGTAACAATCGGGCAAAGCCCCGGGCCGCCGGCCTCGGGTACTCCGGCTCGGAAGGGCGCGCGCGTGGGACTGGCTTGGGGCTTGGTGGGGGCGTTCGTCAGCGCGCTCGCGTACGGGACGGCGACGGTGCTCCAGTCGATCGGCGCCGCCCGGACGAAGGACACCGGCGGGGCCGGGGTGGACCCGCGCCTGCTGATCAGGGTGTTGTCCCAGCTGCCGTTCGTGGCGGGCCTCGGGCTGGACGCCATCGGGCTGGTGGCGAACCTGGTGGCGCTGGAGAAGCTGCCGCTGTTCGCGGTGCAGGCCATCGTGAACTGCTCGCTGGCGGTCACCGCGCTGCTGGCGGTGCCGCTGCTGAAGGCCCGGCTCGGCCGCACGGACTGGATCGCGGTCGGCGCCGTGGTGGCCGGGCTGGTGCTGGTCGGGATCTCCGCGGGCAAGGAGGAGCCGGTGCACACCGGGCGGGCGCTGCACTGGGTGGTGCTGGTCGCGGTGGTGGCGCTGATCGCGGCCTCGCTGGCGGTGATCTGGAAGTTCGGCGGGAACCCGGTGGTGCTCGGCGCGTTCGCCGGCTCGCTGTTCGGCGCGTTCGCGATCTGCGTGCGGATCCTGCCGGACCTGCACCCGTCGGCGCTGGTCGGCGATCCGGCGCTCTACGCGCTGCTGGCCGCCTCGATCACCGGGTTCCTGTTCTTCACCACGGCGCTCCAGCGGGGCTCGGTGACGCTGGCCACGGCGATGCTGGTGGTGGGGGAGACCGCGCTGCCGGCGGTGCTGGGGATCACGGTGTTCCACGACCACACCCGGCCCGGGTTCGCGCCGGTGGCGGTGGTCGGGTTCGTGTGCGCGGTCGGGGGCGCGGTGGCGCTGTCGCGGTTCGGCGAGGCCGAGGCCCCGGGGTCGGGGTCGGGGTCGGGGTCGGGTCCGGATCAGGGGCCGGACGCGGACCGGAGTCCGGGTCCGGGGCCGGATCAGGACGCGGCGGCCTCGGCGGAGTCGTCGGCCGCCAGCTGACCGCGCACCCGGTCCACCTCGTGGGCGACCTTGCCCTCGAAGTTCTCCACAGCGTGCCTGACCTCGTCGACGACGTTCTCGTCGGTGGGGTCGGTCACCGTGCCCTTCTTGCGCTTCTTGACCAGAAACAAGGCACCGCCCCCGACCACGGCCAGGCCCAGCAGCACCCAGCTGACCAGCGAGGCGTAGTGCTCGATCTTGTGCCAGGCGTTGCCGGCGGCATAGCCGAGCAGGGTGAAGCCGGAGGCCCAGACGATCCCGCCGAGCGCATTCCAGAACAGGAACTTCTTGTACGGGACCCGGGACACGCCGCACAGGCCGGGCACCAGGGCGCGCAGGGCCGCGGCGAAGCGGCCGGTGAACACCGCCTTGCCGCCGAGCTTGTTGATCAGCTCCTTGCCCTGCGTGATGTGCTCGGGCTTGACGAAGCGGGCCGGCAGCTTGGTCAGCAGCTTGTCGCCCCACTTCTTGCCGACCTCGTAGCCGACGCTGTCGCCGATGACCGCGCCGGCGATCGCCGCGGCCATCGCCACGGCCAGGTTGACCTTGCCGTTGAAGGCCAGGAAGCCGCCGATCACCACGGCGATCTCGCCGGGGATCAGGAAGCCCAGGAAGACCGAGGCCTCCAGGGCGGGCAGGAGAAACACCATGACCAGGGCGGCCGGGCCGGGCAGTTTCTGCAGCGTGTCGGCGATCCAGGTCAGAAGCGTTCCCATGGCAAGAGAGCTTAGGCGGTCCGACGATCGGACGGGGCGCCCGAAGGTCGCGGATCGGGGTCATACCTGGGTATGACCCCCGGCCGGTCAGGCCGCCGACGGCACCCGGGCCCAGGCCCGGACGATGTCCCGGACCGAGATCATGCCGACCACCTCGTCGGCGTCCAGCACGATCAGGTGCCGGAACCCGCCCCGGGTCATGGCCTCGGCGGCCTGCTCCAGGGTCCAGCGCGGGGTGGCGAACACCACGTCGTGGGTGAGGTGGGTCTCCACCGGCTCGGTGTCGGCGTCCAGGCCGCCGCCCACCGCGTGCAGGATGTCCCGTTCGGTGATGATGCCGATCCCGAAGGTCTCGGGGTTGTGCACCACGGCGCTGCCGACGCCGCGCTGCGTCATCAGGCGCGCGGCCTGCCGCAGCGTGTGCCGGGGACCGATGAGGAGGATCTCGGTCGACATGGCTTCGTGGACGTAGTGCGTGGGGGCGGGAATGGGGGTGATGGAGCTGGCGGACATGGTCGCTCCCTGATGTCTGCGCCGGGGGCCTTCATTTCACAAGTTCACATGAAGGGAAGGCGTTGGCAAGCGGCAAGCGGGGAGATCTTTTGGCCGGTCGGCGGGGTGGGGCCGGGTGGGGCGCGGCCGGGCGCGTCATCCAGCGGACCACGGGGTGGTGCGGCTGTCCACTCGGGGTGCGGGGGTGGGGGGAGGTGGTGGGGTGCGGGGGTGGGGTGCGGGGTGCCGAGCCGGGCGGGCTCAGCCGTCGAGCTGCTGGCCGCCGACGTAGAACAGCAGTTCCTCGTGCAGCAGCCGGTTCGACACCGCCGCCGAGCCGCCGAGCACGCCCGGGACGCCGTCCACCGAGGTGAACGACCCGCCGGCCTCGGTGACGATGACCTCCAGCGCCGCCATGTCCCACAGCGACAGCTCCGGTTCGGCCGCCATGTCCACCGCGCCCTCGGCCACGAGCATGTGCGACCAGAAGTCGCCGTAGGCGCGGGTCCGCCAGCAGGCGCGGGACAGGTCCAGGAAGGACTCCAGCTTCCCGTACTCCTCCCAGGACAGCACCGAGGAGTAGGCCAGCGACGCGTCCGCGATCGAGGCCACCTTCGAGACGTGGCACCGCTGCGCCGAGGCCAGGGACCGCCCGGTGAACGCGCCGCCGCCCTTGGCCGCCCACCAGCGCCGGCCCAGCGCGGGCGCCGAGACCACGCCGGCCACCACTTCCTCGCCCTCCATCAGGCCAATGAGCGTGGCCCAGACCGGCACGCCGCGCACGTAGTTCTTGGTGCCGTCGATCGGGTCGATGATCCACTTGCGGCCGGTGGCCCCGGCCGCGGTCTCCCCGAGCTCCTCGCCGAGCATCGCGTCCCGGGGCCGGGCTCGCGACAGCGCCGAACGGATCGCCTCCTCCGCCGCCTTGTCGGCGTCGGAGACCGGCGTCATGTCGGGCTTGGACTCCACCTTCAGGTCCCGGGCCTTGAACCGGCCCATGGTGATGGCGTCGGCGGAGTCCGCGAGGACGTGCGCCAGCCGGAGATCGTCGTCGAAGGCGGTCATGGGTCACACGATAGGGCGAATCCGCGACCTGGTGTCGTGGTGCTCCCGCGATATCCGCGCCGCCCTCACTAGGCTGGCCGTATCTTCCGACGAACACCCCCAATCCGCCCCACGCCGCCGCGACGCCTGCCTGTTCCGTCGCCACGGCGGGTTCGCGCATGGCTGGGATTCGGCGGCGTGGAGGAGGTTGGTGGCTCGACGTCCGGGGTACGCGAGCCCGGCGGCTCCGTGCCCGGCGTCCGCGAGCCCGGTCGGCTGCCCGCGGAGCTGCTGGAGCCGATCGTCGAACCCAGATTCGGGATCGACGGTTGGAGCTACGCCGGGACTGTCCTGGAGGAGCGCTTCGAGCCCCGGATCGAGGCCGAGCTGGCGCAGGCTGTGCACATGATCTGCGGGGGACTGGCCACGGCGTGGAACTACCGCCGCGCGGCCCAGCTGCTGGAGAGTCAGCAGGCTTACGCACAGGCCTACGCGGTGCTGGAGTCCTGGGCCACCGAGGGGCCCGACCCGGATCCCGGGCTGGCGAAGTGGCGGGCCCGGTTGGCGGCGGCGGTGCTGGCGCGGGGTGGGGGACGGCTGGGGTAGGGCGTAGGGCGGCGGACGGCAGGCGTAGGGCTGGGTCCGTCCACTGTCCATCGTCCCCTGTCCACCGTCCACCCAGGTCCGCGGCGCCGGTTCGAACACGAGAGCTTGACACTCTCTCCCGCCGTGTCAAGCTGACCTCATGGGTTCCGCACGCGAAGCACTCCTTGACGCCGCCTACGAAGCCATCGTCTCCGGGGACTGGGCCGGTGCCCGCATGGCCGACCTGGCGGCCCGGGCCGGTGTCTCGCGGCAGACCCTCTACAACGAGTTCGGCAACCGCGACCAGCTCGCCGCCGCCCTGGCCCTGCGCGAGGCGGAGCGCTTCCGGGCCCTGACCGGGCAGGCCGCGCGCGAGGCGGAGGGCGACGCGGGCGCCGCCACCGCCGCCGCGGTCACCGCGGCCCTCACCGCGGCCCTGGACAACCCGCTGATCAAGGCCACCCTCACCGACGACACCTCCGGCCTGCTGCCCTACCTGACCACCCGCTCCGCGGCGATCATGGACGTCTTCCGCGAGGACAGCGTCGCCATCTTCGTCGAGCGCTGGCCGGACCTGGCCCTCCGCCCGGACGTGACGGCCGAGGTGGGTTGGATCTGCGAGACCGCGTTCCGCCTGGTGATCAGCCACCTGATCGTGGCCACCGAACCGGTCGAGACCACCTCCCGGCACATCGCCGAAGTGGTGCGCCGCCTGATGCGGGATCTGACGACGACCTAGGAACGGAAGGTGCTGCCCCGTGTCCACCCACGACCTCTACACCCTGCCGGCCGAGCACGAGACCTGGGACGTGGCCGACACCGGCTACGCCCGCTTCACCTGGGAGTACGACGACGGCCGCGACCGCCTCCTGAACCTGTACCAGAAGGGCAAGAGCAAGCAGTGGGACCAAGCGACCCGCATCGACTGGTCGCTACCCGTCGACCGCGACGACATCCTCGGCTTCCCCCACGAGCTGTCGCCACTGTTCGGCACCGACATCTGGGACCGCATGACCCCCGCCGAGCACGATGAGCTGGGCCGACACCAGATCGCCTGGCAGTTCTCCAACTTCCTGCACGGTGAGCAGGGCGCGATGATCTGCTCAGCGCGAATCGTGGAGTCGGTGCCGGATCTGGATGCCAAGTTCTACGCCGCCACCCAGACCATGGACGAGGCTCGGCACGCGGAGGTCTACTCCCGCTTCCTCACCGAGAAGGTCGGGCTGTTCTACCCGATCAACGACCAGCTCAAGGCACTGCTCGACGACACGCTGTCCGACTCCCGCTGGGACATGCCGTACCTGGGGATGCAGGTGCTGATCGAGGGACTGGCGCTCGCCGCCTTCGGAGTAATGCGCGACCTGACCACAATGCCCCTACCCAAACAGATCCTGGCCTACGTAATGCAGGACGAGGCCCGGCATGTCGCATTCGGCCGTTTGGCCCTACGCGACTACTACAAAGAACTCACCCAGGCCGAACGCGACGAACGCGAGGAGTTCGTGGTCGAGGGCTGCTACTTGATGCGGGACCGCATCAACGGACGCGAGGTCTACGAGCGCCTGGGACTGCCGGTGGAACGGTGCTTGGAGCTCAACGAGCATTCGGAGTACTACACCACCTTCCGCAATCTACTGTTCACGCGCATTGTGCCCACAGTGAAGGACATCGGCCTTTGGGGCCCGCGAGTGCGCAAGGCCTACGCGGACATGGGAGTACTCGACCACGCGGCGGTCGATGTCGAGGACCTGATGAAGGCTGATGAGGACTTGGCTGAGCGGTTGGACAAGGAGAAGCGGTTCGCGGCGGAGGAGGCTGCGCGAGCTGCGGATGTGGTGGCGGTTATTGAGGGTATTGAGGGTGTTGAGGGCGATTGAGGGCTGCTGAGGGCTGTTAAAGGCTATTGAGGGTTATTGAGTCGGGGTGTGGTGCTTGAGGGGGTTGCGAGGGAGGGTAATAGTTATGAAGATGGTTAAAAGCTGTGAAAAGCTAAAATCAGGCGCCTCCGGCGAGGGCCTCGGATCCCTCGGAGAACTGGCGCCAGCTCCATAGGGTGGTCTGGTCAGTCTCTGCGCTGGCGGTTTGTGGGGTGGGGGTTTGTTCCCCTCGCTCACGTCGGCAGCCCTACGGGTACAGCACCGCCGCCCAGGTATCAAGTCCATGCCGCTGCGGTGAGAGTCTTAGTGCTGCGGTTGGGCTTGCATGAACTTGACACCTGGTCGGCGGTGCTGTAGGCAAAGCCCTGCCGACGTGACCGAGGAGAACAAACCAAAACCCCAGGGAGAGGACTGAAGGATCCGGGGGGCGGTGGGCGGCCACTTCAGCCATCCGGCCGCCGGTCGAGCAAACCTTCGGCCGCTGGAGAGTGAGTCTTCGACCGCCCGGCGAGGCAGGTCTTTGGCTTCCCGTGCGACAGAGTCTTCGGGCAGCCAGTGCGGCAGATGTCTTTGACCGCTGGCGAGGCACTCCTCCGGCTGCCGGTGAGGCAAGTATTTGGGGGGGTGCTGGTGCCGGGGAGTCCTTCAGGTGTCCGCCGTTTTTGCCTTGAACCTTCCCGGCGGCCGTAGTCAGCGAGGCGCCCAGCCCCCTACCCAGTGATTGTCAGCTCTCTCCCTGGGTTTTTGGTTTGTTCTCCTCGGTCACGTCGGCAGGGCTTTGCCTACAGTGCCGCCGACCAGGTGTCAAGTTCATGCAAGCCCAACCGCAGCCTAATAAGCATTACCGCAGCGGCATGGACTTGATACCTGGGCGGCGGTGCTGTACCCGTAGGGCTGCCGACGTGAGCGAGGGGAACAAACCCCACCTCACAAACCGCCAGCGCAGGGACTGACCAGACCCCCCTATGGAGCCGGCGCCAGTTCTCCGAGGGATCCGAGGCCCTCGCCGGAGGCGCCTGCCTTTTGCTTTTCACAGCTCTTGACTTTGACTGGCTCTTGACCCCCCACCTCCCCCCCCCACCCGGAAAACCGCCTTCCGTTTGAACGCATAGCCCAGTGCCGTACGTTTAGGTGTCCCCACAGGCATCTAACGGAGGCATCGGTGGATTACAAGATCTTCGGCCTGCCCACCCACATCCTGGTGATCCACCTGGTGGTAGTGGGCATCCCGGTGGCGGCGCTGGCAACCGTCGCCATGGCGGTACGCCCCCAGTGGCGCTCCGGCAAGGTCGGACTGATCATCGTCGGCGTAGACGTGATCGCGGTCATCGGCACCTGGATCGCACGCATCACCGGCATCCAGTTCTTCAACCACAGCCCCGGCCTGAAGACCCTGCACGCCGTCGTCGACCACAAGAACCTCGGCATGACGCTGATCTGGTACATGCTCGGCCTGCTGGCCGCCGCGATCCTGCTGGTGCTCGCCGAGAAGTACGAGCGCCCGCCCCTGACGACCATCTTCGCGATCATCGCTGTCGCCGCCGCAGTGGCCGCGACAGTCCAGACCGTCCGAGTCGGCGACGCGGGCGCGCGGGCGACGTGGGGATCATCGGTCAACTAAGCACGCGCAGAGCAAGGCGGCGCGGGGCAGGCGGCGCGGAGCAAGGCGGCGCGGAGCGACGTTGAGGCTAATGCCCCAACCGCCGAGCCCAGAACTCAGCCTGCGCATCCGCAGTGTCGTTGAAGAACTCCAATATTGCCTGCGACGAAAACGGCCCCGGCCGCGCCGCCTCCCGCTCCGGCAGCACCGCCACACCCTCGACCCGCTCCGCTCCCGTCGCTCCCGCCGTCCCCGCTGCTCCCGCCAGCCCAGCCGGCTCCAGCACCTCCACGCCGCGCCCCAGCAACCGCATGTCGGCGACGAAGCAGGTCACCTCACCACCCGCATCGCGCCCGATCCACACCGGATACGACCCATCGCCCTTGCCGCTGGGGTAGGTCAGCAGCTCCGCAGCAGCGCCCCCGGTGGGGATCGTCGCCTCCGCCTGCTCGGCGTCCTCCGCGTCCTGATACGCCGCCAGCGCCTCAGTAGCTGCCGCGTCCAAGAACGCGCCGGTCCCGGAGTCCACCGTGAAGCCGTAGTACTCCGACGCCCCAAGCATTCGCGGATCCTGCCCCGGCCGCAGCGCCAACTCCCAGCTGACGACCGGCTCCGCGCTGAGCAGCAACCGCGCCGCCGCCACCGTCTCCCGATCCCGCCCCACCGCGCGGATCGCGCTGACCTGCACCGGATACACCCCCGGCGCCACCGAAACCGTGTAGGGCTCGGTCGCCAGATCGCCCTCCAACTCCACCGTCGCCGGGTCCGCGACCACCACCCGCCCGGTGCTCAGCCGCAGCTGTCCGACCGTGCGCGGCGCGCTGACCCGGAACACATCACCCTGCCCATTGCGGATCCGCGCATCCGGTATGAACAACGCCTCCAACGCGATCGGCCTGGCCGCCTCCGGGGCGCTCCACAACGGCCGGAACCACCCCGTCGCCTCCTGCTCCGGATCCGGAGCGGTGACGAACTCCAGCGGCTCGAAGGCACCCAGCAGCCAGCCGTCCACCGGCCACGCCTCGAACGCCCCGAACTCCAGTGACGGGATCCGGTGCAGCGGCGCGGGCAGGTTCGCGTAGGCGGTGAAATGGCCGCGCCGCGCGTCGTCCAAGGCCGTGCGGACCGGCTCCTCCGGCCAGAACCGGAACGTGATGCGCAGATCCGCCCCGAACTCCGGCTCGTCGTCGTCGGCATGCCGCCAGGCCTTCAGCTCCCGCAGCATCAGATGGTCGCCCAGATCCCGGTAGGAGAACTTGAGCGCGCGCCGCCCCGCAAGATCGAACCCGAACACGCCGACATAGCCGGCCCCGGTATCCACCTGCGCCAGCGCCCGCGGCTCGTCATCCACGCTGAACAACACCGCATACCGCTCCCCGGCAGCGTGCCGCTCCCGCGCGGTGCCCTCGCGCAGCACCCGGAACGCGGCATGCGCCCCGGCGTCCCAACCTTCGCAATACGCGACCTCGACGCGCGTCGGTTCCATCGTCCCGTCCCGTTCGTCCCGTCCCGTTCGTCCCGTCCCGTCGTCCCGACTAGTCAGCAGCCTTACGCAGAGCCCCCACCAGCAGCGACAGATCCGTCGGCCCGCTGTCCGCCGCCTCCTTGCGCGCCCGCGCCGCCCGCACCGGCTCGCCGAGCTCGTGCCAGTCCTGGACGCGCACGGTGGGCCGGCTCGACGGCGTCGCCGAGGACGCCATCGGCACCCCGATCCCGGCCGCCTGGAACGGCACCACGGCCCCGCCCGGCAGCTTGGCCTGCGCCCGCCCCGGCAGGTCCGGCCCGCCGGGCGCCGAGGTCGCCGCCGCCCCGGAGCCCAGGATCAGCCGCACCGCCTCCGGATTCGCCGACCGCATCGCCACCCGCAGGTCCGCCACCAGGCACACCGGCGAGTTCAGCGCCGCCAGGAACGCCCGGTCGCCGGTGGCGTTGCCGGGCGCGCCGTAGCCGGCCGTCTCGATCCGCGAGGCGCCCACCACGATCCGCAGCCCGAACCGCCGCCCGCGCTCGGCCAGCCCGACCAGCGCCTCGACGAACGCCGGCCGCTCGGCGGCCAGCGCGGTCAGGTTGTCCACGGCCAGCAGCAGGCGCGGCGGAGCCTTGCGAGCCCCGGAACCGACCAGCGTCACCGCACCGCTGACCCCGGCCCCGGGGCCGACGCCGCCGACGCCACCGACTCCCGAGCCGACACCCCCAACGCCGCCGCTGACGTTGCCGACCCCGCCGACACCAACGCCGCCGACTCCCGCACCAACGCCGCCAGCACCACCGACTCCCGCGCCAACGCCGCCAACGCCACCAACTCCCGATCCAACATCCCCAACACCCCCCACCCCACTCCCACTCCCGCCATCCGCCTCCGGCGGCCACTCCCGCTGGTCCAGCTCGTACTCCAACCGCCGCACCAACCGCTCCAGCGCGTCGTCACCGACCGCCGAGGCATCCACGTACTCGAACACATGCGGCAGCTCCTCACAAGCCGCCAACGGCTTGCCCGGCCCCGCCGACACCAGCGCGATGTCCAGCGTGTCCGGGTGGTTGGTCGCCGCCTGCCCGGCCACCACCGACCGCACCAGCTCCGACACCCCGGACCCGGAGTCCCCGGCGATCAGCAGATGCGCCGGCTCCACCGCCAGCGGCCCGTCCGCGGCCCGCCCCAGCGCCACCCGCGGCGTCGACGGCTGCGCCTCCCACCGCGCCGCCAGCTTGGCCGGCGTCAGCAGCTCCAGGCCCAGCAGCTCCAGCAGCCGCACCTGGTCCGGCAGCACCGAGGCCGGCGACACCCGCTGGATCCGGGTCTGCTCCTCCGGCGAGGTCGGCGTGTCCCGGCTGTCCCGCAGCGGCGCCAGCGCCCGCGCGAACCGGTCCGCCCACGCGATCGACACCATGTCCGCCACCGCGCCCTCGATCGGCGCATCGTGCGGCGTGTCCACCCGCAGCCGCGAGTTGACCTCGCCGCCCAGCGTCACCATGGCCCGGGTCTGCTCCGGCAGCTCCGAGGCCCGGTCGGCCAGGCACAGCGTGAACACCCCGGCGGCCGGCCCGTCGGCCAGCACCTCGGCCAGGTCCGGCCACCCGGCCAGCGGCGCGATCGGGTCCAGGACCACCACCACCGCGCGCCCGGAGTCCGGCGTCGGCGTCACCCCGCGCACCGGCGGCGGCGCCTGCCCGCGGCGGGTCCGGATCCGGGTCACCAGCTCGGCCAGCCGGGCCTGCGCCTGGTCCGGACCCAGCCCCAGCAGCCGCGTGCAGTCCTGGCCGTCCTCCGGCATCAAGTGCGGCAGCCACCGCGTCCAGCGCCAGTGCTCCTCGCCGCTGTGCGCCGCGGTACCGGCCATCACATCCGGCGCCAGCAGCACGATCTCCACGTACTTCGGGCTGTGCTGCCCCGCCACCTGCGCCACCGCATAGCGCGCCAGCCGCGCCAGCTCCGGGCGCGGACCCACCAGCCCCACCACCCCGCACGAGGCCAGGTCCACCGTCACCGGCACCGTCGGCACCCGCGGCTGCACCGCCTTCCCGCCGACCACCGTGACGCTCGACGGCAGCGCCGCCGTCCCCAGCCGCAGCCGCAGGAAGTCCGGCTCCCCGGGCCGCCGCTCCCACAGCCGGGCGTCCGGCCGCACCGCGGACACCAGCAGCGTCGCCGGGTCCGGCGCCGCCTCCCGCCGGATCCGCGCCTCGGTCGTCAGCGCCCCGGCGATCCGCCGGTCCGCCTCGGCCCGCTCCCGTTCGTACTGCTCCATCGCGGTCCGGCGCATCGCCGGCCGCCCCTTCTCCGCCGGCCGCGGCGGCAGATCGATCCGCACCTGCGGCGGATCCACCTGGCCCCGGCCCCAGCCGACCCGCCCGACCGAGACATGGCCCGCGCCGTCCGGATGCACCGGCAGATCCGGAATCCCCCCGGCCTCCACCGACAGCGCTATGGACGATTCCCCCACCCGCAGCAGCGAGCCCGGCCGCATCTCCACCGGCGCCCCGCCGACCTGCGCGCCGTCCAGCGTCATCCCGTTCGTCGACCCCAGGTCGCGCACGAACACCCGCATCTGCTCGCGCTCGTACCGCACCAGCAGCTCGCCGTGGATCCGCGAGATGTCCGGATCGTCCACCCGGATGTCCGCGTCCGCGCCCCGCCCGATCCGGATCGGTAGTTCCCCTCCGTAGCCGTCATCCTTCGGAGTGAGAAGATGCACACCACCGGCATCCGGACCGGACACCACATAAAGGGCCAGACTCCCGATCAGCGTCGCGGGCGTCCCGGGCACGTCCAGCCACAGGCGCGCACCGTCCACCAGCAGCGGCCGCCCCAGCGGAGCGTCGTCCTCCAGCGGGTCCAGCCCGGCGAACAACCGCCCCGGCGCGCTGACCCCGGCGGCCGTGCGCAGCTGTTGCGCGACGGAGGACAAAGTGGCGCCCGGCTCGGCGGTCACGAGAACGTCAGCGGAAGTCTGACGGGATCCTTGTGTACGAGTGACGGTGAGCCGGATCTGCATGGGGTGCATCCTCGCATGAGGGACAGCCAGGCGACACGGATGGGCTCTCAAGCCCTAGTCTTTGCCCTGGAGGGTTCTTCTTCAGCGGCCCCGGCACGTCCTCGGGGAGGGTTTCCGACGGCGCGTCAGGCGGTTCGGCAGAGCGCGGGGGACCCGGGCGAGCACAATTGAGCACAATGCAGTGGTCCTTAGTACTTGGGGGGATGAGGAGCAGCGTGGGCAGGGCGATCGGAAGCAGGTACGAGCTCGACGACGAGATCGGCCGCGGCGCGTTCGGCGCCGTCTGGCGCGGTCGCGTCCGCGCCACCGGCGAGGCCGTCGCGATCAAGGTGCTCCTGGAGGAGTTCGCGGCCGACGCCGACGTGGTGACGCGCTTCCTGCGCGAGCGCGCGGCCCTGGTCGGTCTGAACCACCGCTCCCTGGTGCGGCTCCGCGACCTGGTGGTCGAGGGCGACATCCTGGCGCTGGTGATGCAGCTGGTCGAGGGCCCGGACCTGAAGAAGTACCTGGCCGGCCGCGGCCGCCTGGAGCCGGACGAGGCCGGCCTGCTGGTCGCCGAGGTCGCCGAGGGCATGGCGGTGGCGCACTCGGCCGGCATCGTGCACCGCGACATCAAGCCCGCGAACGTGCTGCTGGAGCAGGCCGACGGCGGCCTGCGGCCGCTGCTCACCGACTTCGGCATCGCGCGGATCGCCGACGCCCCCTCGGTCACCCGGACCCACCAGGTCGTCGGCACCCCCTACTACCTGGCGCCGGAGGTGGTGGCCGGCAAGAAGGCCACGCCCGCCGCCGACGTCTACGCCGCCGGCATCATGCTCTACGAGCTGATCACCGGCCACCCGGTCTTCCGCGGCCCGGACGCGGTCAGCGTCTTCCGGCAGCACATGAACACCATCCCGGAGCGGCCCGCCGAGATCCCGCAGCGGCTGTGGCCGGTCATCGCCGCGGCGCTGGTGAAGGAGCCGGAGGCACGGCCGTCGGCGACGGTCCTCGCGGCCCAGCTGCGGGCCGCCGTGGGCCGGTCGGTCGACGGCGCCGACGGCGAGCCCACGCACCACCTGCCGATCGAGGCCCGGTACGGAACCCTGCGCCTGCCGCCGATCACCGGCGGCGGGTACCCGGGGAGCCGGGGCGGCTCCGGGTCGGGCGCCGGCTCGGGCGCCTCCGTCGGCTCGGCGGGCACCGACGGCCCGCTGGGCGACGTCTCGATGCCCACCCCGGCCGGCGCGGCCACCCCGGCCACCCCGGCCGGCTCCGGCGCGGCGGGCGGCCTCCCGGCCTCCGCCGGCGCCCCCACCACCGCGCTGCCCGCGGTCTCCCCTGCCACCGCTGCCGCGGCT
>NZ_BAAAQN010000041.1:92642-118832 GCF_039531695.1 Catenulispora yoronensis | reverse complement strand
GACCCGCTAGCCCGATCCGGTGACACCCGCGACCGGTCGGCTGCCGCGCTCGGCGTAGGCCTGGGCCGATTGGCCCCCGGCGGCATGTGTGTCGCCGGCCCGGGGCCAGGCGCGAACGGCCATGAGCGGAGTGCCGCACGATCGCATCCGGTAGTTGACGCTCTGCCCCGCGTCGAGCCCGCGGTGTCTGCGGCCGAGACGGTCGGGATGCCGCAGGGCTGGTATCCCCTGCCCGGTCATGACCGGGCAGGGGCGGCTCAGGTTTGCTTGAGGCGATCTGGCTGTTCGGTCCCCGGCACGGCGGTTGTCGCTGCCATGCTGTGACCATGAAGGCTCAGGCAGGTGACCGGCTGCGCTTCCGCAGCGCTGCGAACGGCTACGGCGGCGCGGAGATCCTCATGGTGCGCGGACAGGAGCGCGGCGATCCGCCGTATCTGGTGCGGTTCGACGGCGGGCGGGTGGCGTTGGTCGTGCCCGGGCCGGACGCCGTGCTCGAACCGGTGCCGCTGGCCGATCTGGACGGTGAAGCCGCGCCGTCCAAGTAGGGTGTTGATAGACGCGTGGATCACGGCGGGCTGTTACGGCTTCACCAGGGGCCCTGCGGCTCGATCGGGGCCGTGGGATGCCGGTGCATGCCACGGCCCGCAGGGCACCGACCCGGCTACAGGCCGGCACAGCGTTGCCGCCGCATGGCGTTCGCCTGCGGAACGCCTCCAGCCGTAGCACCTCGTAGTCTCCGGTCTTGCGCTGGCAGGCCCGTGTCCGACGCCTTCGCGGTGCGTCACATCCTGATGCTGCTGATGAGTGCGGCCACCGAGGCGGTGCTCTGCCGGATGCCCGGTGCGATCGAGGTGGAGGCCAGGTAGAACCCCAGCAGCGCACACGTGACCGCGTGCCACGTCTTCAGGCCGCCCTTTCGGCACAGCAGCAGCACGATGACGGCCAGCAGAAGCACGCCTGATACGGACACAACCATGGCCGGTGCCTCCCTACGATGCTCGCCTTGCATTCCCGTGCCAGGGAAGTTAGCTCTCTGCGATCAGCACCGCCACCGCAAACGGGTCCGGGCCGCCTTGAAATCACCCGGATCGCGTACGGGACGCCAGGCGAAACGCACGATGCCGTTGCGGCCCCGGCCGGTCTCGCGTCCCGGGGACGCAGCCATGAGCGCGCCCGGCACGGGGTTCCAGCCAGCTGTTATACAGGCCGGCCGGGTTGGTGGCTACGACACCACACCCGCCGTGTTAGCAGTGTTTCGCCCTTTGACCTGGTGATACGCCGTGTTCATGGTCGTGGCTGGTCGACGTGTCGCATCCGGCGCGACCGGGCCGGCCGGACTGGCGGGCCGGTCGCGAGGGGTATCAGTGCCGTGGTCTCGACGAGAACCGGCGCGGGCGGTACTGTGGCCGCGCAAGGCTTCACCCGAAACAGTGACACCCCTGGCAGCACGGCCGTTTCCGGAAGAAAAGGCCCGTACCCCGCGCGCGTACGTGTGTGCCCCAGACCCCCGGCGACACGTGGCCCGTGCTGTGTTGACTGGAGGTTTGGCGGTGACTGCTTTCCACGCCCGTCAAGTACATGCCCGCCCAGCCCCGCCGAAGTTCGGGCACACCCGGACCCACGGGCCGGGTCGACAACTCACCGTAGCCGTCCGACCCTTCCGCGACGGCGCGGTCCTGGCCCTGTCCGGGGAACTGGACATGGCCGTAGCCGCCGAATTCGACGCCGACGTCGCCACGGTCATCGCCCAGGGCATGGTCCGCCTGGTCCTGGATCTTTCGGCCCTGGACTTCTGCGACTGCTCCGGTCTGTCCGCCCTGGTGCGGGCCCGCCGGCTGGCGGTGGCCCGGCACGGCGGGGTGCGGCTCGCGCACGTCCCACGGCACCTGGCACGAATCATTCGGATCGCCGGGCTCGGCGCCGCCTTCCCCTGCTACCCCAGCGTGGACGACGCTTTCAACGACACCCAGCGCGCCGTGCGCATACGGGCCGGCGTCCCGCTCGCCGGCCGTGGCACAGTCCGGGTCCGGCGCCCCGATGGCGGTACCGCACCGCTGTAGCGGGACCACATAGCTGATGCCGCCGCCTGTCGGTCAACGGTTCGGCCCAATGCCCCACTATCAGTAGAAGACGACTGGCATCCGGGGCCTTCCCGCCGTGCTGCGTCGGCCTGCCATGACGTTCCGGCGGTCGGCGACAGCGAACGATCGAGCGGCGGGGTTGCTCACAGGCCTCGCCGCATGATTTCAGCCGAGCCCTCATTCAGTGACCCGCCGATCACGAGTGTCGCCGCCCCGATGGTTCGTCCCGGACGGCATCGACCGAGCCGGCGAGGGTTCTGCTCGTCGGCTCGGTGCCAGGCGTCGCGGGTGAGTTGTCGATGCCGCGACACGACGACCGGAGGATGTCGTGCCGCCCGTCCAGCCGTATCCATCCGGCGGTTCAGGGTTCTCCTCAGCGGCTCCGCCTGACCATCCAGGCAACGGGCGAGGCCGGAATCGAGGGCGGGCCCGGCGCGGAATCAATCCCCGGCGTACTGGCGGCGCAGGGTCTCCCGGCGACGCTCGTCCGCATGCTCTTCGACGGCGTCCAGGTGCGCGGCCAGGGCCGGATGCCCGGCTTCCAGATGGGGTATGGCCTCTGCCAGAGGCTTGATCAGATCGGCGGCGTCGCCGGTGCCAAGGGCGTCGCGCAGCGCGGCCAGGCCGCCGGCCGCGCCGCGGGGCAGGCCGGTCAGGGCACTGATCTGCCCGGCCGGCCGACGCAGCCCGGCGGCGTTGTCCCGGGCCCGGTCCCGGCCCGCGCGGTCGCCGGCGCGCCTGTCGCGCTCGGCGGTCACCCGCTGCTCCCCGGTGCTCGCCCGGAGTCGGCCGAGGGCCGAAGCCGCAGGTAGCGGCGCTCCGCAGCGTAGGGGCTTGCCACCCCCACGGCCGGGGCCAGATCCGCCCAGCTCGTGCCGAGCTGCCGGGCGGCGTCGATCAGCCCGGGTTCCCAACCGGTCATCTGGGTGCGCAGCTCGCGTAGCAGCATCAGCGCGGACAGCACCTGCGGCCCGGTCAGCGGGCCGCCGACGGGCGCGGTCGTCGACGCCGGCGGCTGCCGGGCCGCGGAGACCGCCCCCAGCACCGTCCCCAGTGCGGCGCCGACCGCCTGCTCCCGTATGGCACGCAGCTCCCCGGAGGCCGACCCCGGGGTATTGAACTGGACGTTCATCATGTCACCCTTTCGCCGACATGGAGGCTTGTCATCGTTCCGATGACATGTTACAACGGATGCCGAGGGAGCCGACACCCCGTTGGCCCACACACTGGAGGTGACCCCTATGTTGATGCGCACCGACCCGTTCCGTGACCTGGACCGCATCGCCCAGCAGCTGCTCGGGACCACCGCCGCGGGCACCTGGACCCGCCCCAACCCCATGCCCCTGGACGCCTGGCGCGAAGGGGAGGAGTTCGTGGTCTGCTTCGACCTGCCCGGCGTGTCCCTGGACGCCATCGACGTCGACATCGAGCGCAACGTCCTCACCGTCAAGGCCGAACGCCGCCCCACCGCGATCGGCGAGACCAAGGTCGAGATCTCCGAACGGCCCCTGGGCGCGTTCTCCCGCCAGCTGTTCCTCGGCGACACCCTGGACACCGACAACATCAAGGCCGACTACGACGCCGGCGTGCTGACCCTGCGCATCCCGGTCGCCGAGAAGGCCAAGCCCCGCAAGGTCCAGATCACCGCAGCCGGTGACAAGAAGGCGATCAACGCCTGACCCGTGCGGCGCGCCGCACGGCGCGCCCCCCTTTGCCGGTGGCCGCCCCCTTTCCCTCCGGCGGCCATCGGCAGGCAGCAGCCGGAGCGATGATGGACCCCGACTTCTATGCGATCCTCGGCGTCACCCCGCAAGCCGACGCCGCACAGATCAAAACCGCCTTTCGGCACCTGGCCCGCGCCCTGCACCCCGACTCCGCCACGGCCCCGGCCGCACCGGAGCGCCTCGCGCAGGTGCTGGCCGCCTGGCACGTCCTAGCAGACCCGGCCAAACGCGCCAGCTACGACCGCGCCCGGTCGGCACCGACGACCGGGCGAGCCCGCCAGCAGATGCCGGAAGGCACCAGCGGCGAACCCCACCCCAACGACGCCACCCTGCTCGACGGCCCGACCGTCATCCATATCCGGACCGCGCCGCCCTCGGGCGCCCACATCCGGGTCGGGCCGCCGATCCGCATGCCCGATTGACCTCCGGTCCGAGATCAAAGAAAGGAGCGTGACATCATCGCCGACTTACCAGAGGCGGAGGTCCCCGCAGATCTTGTCGCGCTCAAACACCGGTTCCTCATCCTGGATGCCGAATGCGCCCGCTTCGCCAAGACGCTGCCGAACTCTACGGCGATCGCCACCGGACAAGCGGCCCTGACCGACGGCCAGCGCGCCACCTGGGCTGCTATGCAGGCCGAACTGGCCGAGGTGGCCGTGCAGATCCACCGGCACCCGTTCCTGGCCGCCAAAGCACCAGCCGACCGATACCCCGCAGACCGGGCAGCAACGAAGGCCGCCAAAACCAAAACATGGACAGAACACAGCGCCCAAGCCGCATAAGCGTCGGCCCTTCCGCCAGCCGCTCCGCGGATGCCCCGCGCATCTGCCGACATGGCAGGTTTTTCGAGGGAATCCTGGGGCGGCTGGGACCACCCCTGGAACGCGAGCCCCGATAGCGGCGGCGGAGCCGGTCGTAGCATGAGGTGCTATAGGCAGGCGGTGCCAACGGTCCGGCCAGATAGGAGCACCAAGATGACCAACTTCAAGTGCTCGACTCGCCAGGAAGGCCCAGTGGCCGTGGTCAGCGCTGCCGGTGAAGTCGACCTGGCTGTTGTCAACCAGCTGTGGGACAAGATCTCCGCACAGATCTGTCCTGCCGCAGTGGTGGTGCTGGACTGCGCCGACGTGACCTTCATGGACTCCATGGGCCTCCAGGTACTGGTCCGCGCCCGCAACCACGCCGAGAAACAACACGCCACCTTCGCCCTGGCCGCGGTCCCCAAACCGGTGTCCAGGGTCCTGCGCCTGGTCGGTCTGGACCATGTGTTCCCGCAGTTCAGCGACGTCGAAGCAGCCGCGATAGCGCACAGCGGTCAGATGTCGTAGCCGACTGGTGCGAGCGCAAGACACCACGAACCGCCGCCTCGTTCAACCGCCTCCGCGCCGGCGCGCCGAGGGTTTGGCGCTCCACGGTGGGTCTGGGCTCATGACGGGCCTGCGGCCGCGGGCAGCGCGGGTTCACACCTCAAGGTCGCCGGTCGGCACTGGCTCGACCATGGCGTCCATACCGGGAACCACCAGTGCCACATGCCCATCGTCGAAACGCACCAGGTACGGTGGCTCACCGCGTAGACGGCCGCGCACCATCAGGATCTCCGCGCCGCAGCGGCCATTCACGGCGCTACGGAAACGCAGGCGATCGCCCGCCCTAGCATTCATGCGACCAGCATGACGTAACAGCCGCCCCGCGGAGGCCCGAACAGCGGCCTTCGACACACATCTCACCGTGGCGGGTGGAGGGTTAGCACCGGGTGCTTGCCCTCTGCCTACCGCTTGGATCACACCGGCGTCCCGTCCGGCTTGAATGGCAGGTGCCGTTGAGCACACCCTTCCATCCCTACTTGTAGTGAGCTTCGACAGAGAGAGGGTGAGGTCGGTCTTGCGACGTGGGTTTCGCCAGGTCGGTTGTGGCTGCACCCGGTTTGGCTCATTCGGCGGCGCCGGTGGGTTTGTTGCGCGGGCGTCGAGGCGGGCCTCGTCTCACGGCCGTGCAGGGGATGCTGCGGCGGGCCGAGATGAACTCGCGGACCACGCGGTAGGGCAGGTTGGCCTGGTGGTCGTCGACGAGGACTTCCCAGATGCGTCTGGCTGGCGCGTAGGGCTGTTGCCGCAGCATCTCGTCGATGGTCAGAGCCAGCTGCTCCAGCACCTCGGCGTGACTCTGTGAGATGCGGCGTTGAGCGGCCGAACCAGACGGTTCCGGTCGCGGTTGCGCGGTGGGGTCGCTGAGGACTCGCTCGACCGTGTTGCGTTGGACGCGGTGCCGGCGCGCGAGTTCGGCGACGGTGATGTCCCTTTCGTACGCCGCGTCGCGGCGGATGGCGGCGAAAGTTTCCCGCATTTCCGCGTGGGTCCGACGAGGGCGCTGAGGACTTGACATGCGCGGGATGGCTGGTGCTGGTTGTCGGCTGCGTGTTTTCGGAAGCCCATGCAGCGCGTAGTGCAGTGCCTGCTCTGAACGTCCGGACAAGATGGCGAGGAGGTCGGTGCGCAGCACTGCCGAGCTGTAGCCGATGCGTCCGTTGAGGATCTCGATCAGCACACTGGGTGGCATGTGGTTGTCGGCAGCCAGTCGCCGGATGTAGGCGTCGACGTGTTCGCCGCTGTTCGGTTTGACCCGGACCGGCAGCGCGGTGGTCGGCGGTAGATCCAGTGCCAGGGCCAGGCTCATGGGCCGCCCTCAAGGGTGTCGGATGGCCGGTCGCGGTGGTGTGGCCGGTCGTTGGCGGCGGGCCTCTTCTGAGGTCGGCAGGAGTTTCGCAGATACTTCTTGACGGTCGGCTTGGAGATGGCGGCTTGATGATGGTCGACCAGGCGGGCCCAGATCTGGTCGCAGGTCATGCCCTGGCTGTGCATGTGATCTATCAGTTTTTTGACCAGGTCGAGCGTGGGGGCGGCGGGGGCGGGGGCGAAGTCCTGCATGACAAGGGCCGCCGGGCGCGGCTGAGATCCGCGCAGGACGCGATCGATGAGCCGTTCGCCGACGAAGTGCCGGCGCGCAAGTTCCCGGACGGGTGTGCCGGCCAGGCGATCGGCGCGGATCGTCGCGAACAGTTCCACCTCGTCGAGGTAGCGGATCTCATCGGCGGCCAGCCTCCAATCCTGGATCAGGGGCGAAGCGGTGGCGGCCTGCTGGCGTTGGTACGACTTCTGGAACCTGGTCGGCGGGGCGCCGGGCGGGGTGGGCCGGTGCGGCTCGGGCAGCCCGGTCAGCGCCAGTCGCAGGGTGGCGGGCTCGCGCCCGGCTGCTGCGGCGAACCGGTCGAGTCGAAGCGTGCCGATGCTGTGCCCGTCGGCGTTGACGAACGCTCGCAGCGTCGAGGGCAGCAGGTGGTTGGCTTCGGCAAGTCTGCGCAGGTAGGAGGTGTAGTGCTCGCCGGTGACCGGTCGGACCGGGATCGGCAGCGCGCTGATGTCGTTGGTCCTCATGTTCTGGCCGCCCTGGGTTTGCGCTCGGTCGCGGCCTGGGCGGCGATATCGATCTCGATGGCGTCCAGATGCCGTCTGGTGATGCGCTCGGTGCCGTCCAGGACCGCCTGGACCGCGGCGGACCGGATCAGCCGCAGCAGGCTCCCGATCATGCCGGTGGTGCGGTGGTGCAGGTAGTCGGCCAGGCCCACCAGGGTCTCGGCGGTGTGACGGTGCAGGCGCAGGGAGCCCTCCAGGGCGGCGATCAGGTTGACCCAGTCGCTGGTGCGGGGGAACGGCCCGGTGTTGATCTGGGCGAAGCGGCCGGCGATCTGCTCGCCGCGGGTGCCGGACAGCAGGCCCGCGCGGGCGATGTCGATGCCAGCGTAGACGAACGTGGCCGGGATCCGCTCGGAGAAATACTTGAGCATGTCCGAGGCTTCGGCGCCGGTTCGCGTGTTCAGCGCCAGGTTGTGGATCTCGTCGACCCCGACCATGACGGTGTGTGCATCTAGGCAGACACCGCAGACGGCCTCGACGATGTCGGTGACGTTCAGCCGGCGGATCACCGGCAGGCCCAGGAACCGGGCGAACTCGGCAGCGATCATTCTGGCGGTGGCCGCCGGAGGGACGGTGATGTAGAGCACGGGGATGTCTTCGGGCCGCTGTGGCCAGCGTTGCCGGTGGGCGATCTCCACGGTCTTGGCCATCTGCGTCAGGGCGGTGGTCTTGCCGGTGCGGGCGGGCCCGGACACGATCAGCCCGAACCGGCCGGAGACGGCGTGCCGGTTCAGGTAGGTCAGCCGCCTGCCCTCGGAGGTCACCTTGCGCATGGTCGGGGTGAACACGACGCCCAGCTGGGCATGGTGCTCGATCCGGGCCTCGTCGTAGGCGCTGCGCCCGGCATCGTCCAGCGCGATCCACTGGGCGCGGGCGAGCAGCTGCGGCGGTGGGAGTTCCGGGCCGATGAAGCGGCGCCAGCCGGCCAGGGTGGTCAGCTGGATCGCGTCATCGGCGGCCAGCGGGCCGACCGCGGTGGTGGTCACCATCGCCTGCTTGCCTCCTGCCAGGGGTCGAAGAACTCGAACGGATGCGCGGGCTCCGGTGCCCCCTCCTGGGTCTCGGCCTCGTCGGTCTCCGCTGGTTCGTCTTCCTCGGCGATGGCCGGCGCGGCGGCCATCGTGCGGGCGGCGATGCGCCGGGACCTGGCATCCAGACCGCCGGCCGGTCCGGCGTGTGCGCGACGCAGCAGGTCCGCGACTGCTTCGGCGATCTCGGCTTCCCCGGCACCGGGCATACCGGCGGCGACGTGGTTCCAGGCCATCTCGCTGAACGGCGCGGCACCGGCGCGAAGGTGCCTCCAGAACACAGTGATCCATCCGCCGCCGTCCGGATCGCGCACCCAGATCCGGGAGATGTCGTAGGGGTCGTGGTGGACCTCCCATTGGTTGCGCCGCTGCGCGACGCCGGAGCTTCGATGCCGCAGTGGGTTCAGCTCCGGCCCGTCGTAGGTGCGGTGATCGATCTTGATGCCGTAGGCGTTGACGCTGCGCCAAACCGTCGGCAGCAGCTCCACGTAGTCGGCGCCGGACATCGCCACCGGCACATATCCGGCGGCCTCGATCAGGGCCGCGTACTTCTGGTTCGGCGTGAACATCCGCCCCGGTGTACTCGGGTCGCGCAGGGCGTCGTGCGGCCGGTTCTGCCAGGACGCGACGATCCACTCGTCCAGAAGGTCTTGAAGCTCCGGCAGCGACCACAGGTGCTCGCGCTCCAGGTGTCGTCCGCGCCGATCCGGGTTCGACCCGGTGTAGCCGGCCACGAACTGGGCGAACAGTGTCGCCACGGAACCCAGCATCGACTCGATGTGTCCCTTGTCGGTCGGGGTCCCCTTCCGGCTGGGTTGCAGGTTGATCCCCAGGAACCGGCAGGCGTCCTTGAACGTGGCCGACACGAACACCCTGCCGTGGTCGATGACGATCGAGGTCGGGACCATCACCGGCCGGGCTGCGGCATGCTCCAGCCGCTCGTCCAGACCCGTCAGCCGCCTCCAGGGCAGCACCGACCGCGCCATGGCAAGGGCCTGCGGCCATCCCGGTCGCATCGGCTCAGGGGTGACCGTGCGGGCCAGCAGCAAACACGCGTCCACCGACTTCGTCGACGGGCGCAGCACCGCGGCGGCTACCGTCCTGGTCGCCACGTCCACCATGCCGGTGAGCTCGCATCTCCCGGTCACCCCATCGGCCAGCAGAACCAGCACATCCAACGGAGTGGAGTCCATCTGTATCAACTCGCCCGGCGCCGACGCGGACACCTGCCCGAACGCGCCGACCGGCCGGGACGCTACCGATCGGCGCGTAGCGGCCGAACCCGTGGTGTGCAGTCCGGCCGACAACTCAGCGAACAGCCGATACCAGGTGCGCCGGGACGGAAGCGGAACCACCCCCGCGCCGTGCTGCTCATCCAGCAGTTCCCCGGCGCGCCAGATGAAGAAGCCGACGGTGCGACTCGAAGCTTGCTCGGCCTCGGCGATCGCCTGCCGCAGCGCAGCAACCGCCCGCTCATCAATGCGCCCGAACGCCGGCATCCTCTTATCAGCACGGCGATCGACCAGGCCAACGATGCCAGCAGCCTCATAGCGCTCCCGATGCCGCCGGACGGTCCTGGCCGACACTGCATGGCCCGCGGACGACAGCTCCGCCGCCTAGGCCGCCTCCCGCGCCCCCAGCGGCGGGATGCCCGCAGCAGCCCCTACGTTCAGCACATCTAAGATGTGCCGCTCCCACCACCGGGCGCGCTCGATCACCTCCGGCGGCAACCCCTCCAAGGAACCCAGGGCCGGGACCGGCTTCGGCCCCGGCATATCGGTGAACGCGAACCCGTCCTCTGCCAGCAGCACCGCCAGCGCAGTCTTCTCCACCTTGCCGGCACGGTCGGCCAGCAGCACCGTCGTCCCGGACACTCCGACGACGGTGAACCGCTGCCCGCCGCGCACCACCCCGTCCCCGATGCCCAGTCGCGATCGATTCTGCGAGGTCATCGCGACGCCCCCGACCACACTACGGAACCCGGGCCCAGCAGCTGCTGCGAAAGGTCGGCCCGAAGCACCTGCTCCCACATCAGGTGGAACAACACCGGCAGCACGCCGAGCGTGTCACCGGCCCGGGCCGCCCCTTCCATCAGTGGCGTCGGCCGCGCGAACACAGCCGACAGGGCATCGGCGGCATCTTCATTTCGGCACCGCGGATGCCGGTAACGAGCCAGCCAGCGCACATTCGCCGCCAGCACCGCCGGCAGGGTGCCGACCCGGCGGAACTCCCAGCCCACCGATCGGCACGCCGACTCCGTCGCCTCGAACGCTTCCCGGTCCCTGTCCTCGATCCGGTCATCGGCCCTGACGTCGATGACGACGCCGACACCGTCGACCCGACGGGCGAAATAGTCCGGCGCATGACGCCGTAACCGACGGCCATCGTGCCAGCTCAGCCAGAACGGCTGACTGGAGAACGCTGCGATCGTCCGGTCGAAGTCGAGCAGCATCACATGATCCCGCTCCAGCCAGGACTCGAATCCGATGTGAAGACCGGTTGAAACCGACCACCACCAGCCCGGGTTGTGGCTCTGGCTGCGGGCCCACCGGAAGCTCCGGATCGGCGGCGCATCCTCGAAGTCAACGCTCCAGCACGACGCCAGCGGGCGCTCATGCCGATGCCTCGCTGCATCGACGTACTGAAGGAGGAACTGTCCGTCCGACTCCTCGTCGGAGGCTATTCCGGCACCGTCGACATCCACACGGCCAGGTTCGATGGCACGGGCGCTGGATGTGGCCAGATTGCTTGTCAATTGGCCGGATTGAGTGACACCGGTCAGTCAGCAGCCCCTGACGGCCTGCCGCACTGGCGACGTGAGGTAAGCACGCTGCGCCCCGGCGCGCGGCAAGGCCGGGGCCGCTACGCGGTCGGCTGCGCCGAGCCTTGCCCGACCGGTGCGCATGTGCTTGGCCTTCGGCCCGCCAGCTCGGGCCGAACCGCCCGATGGCACTACCGGCTCCGCAGGCGCCCCAACGCCTCTGGAGCCGGCAGGAAGCCCATCGACCCCTCGTCAGGAGCACTGCCGTGACCATCCTCGAACACACCAACCTCTGCGCGCCGGACGCGCCGCGCACCGACCGCACCGTCACCATCCGCCCAACTGTCCGGCTTGCCGAACTGGACGCCACTTTCCGCGACTTGGGCGAGCTGATCGACTCGGTGCTCGACCGGTGCGTGTGGGCCGAGGAAGAAATCGAGGCGGCCCAGCTGCGCCACGGCGAGAAGGACCGCGGACCGCTGTGGAACGCCTTCCGTTTGCTCAAGGCGACGCACGAGCGCGCGTGGCCCGAGCTGGTGTACCGCGCGCACTGCCGCGAATTGCTCGACCGCGTCGCTGCCGGCACTGACACGCGTCCGCCGACCGACGCCGAGAAGATCTCCGTCCTGTCCGCAGCCAGTCAGACTGCGCCGCTCAACAGCGGAGCCGAAACGCTCTACCTGCGCATCGGTACCCGGATGCTGCCCGGCATCTTCGACGGGATCGGCGACGTCCTCGACATCCAGGCGTACGAGAAGGTCAACGGCAGCCCCGCTGATGAGTACGAGGCGCAGCTCACCCGCAAGCTGACCCAGCCCTGGCGCAAAGTCGGCGCCACCGCCGCGGAGATCGATCAGCCGGCCATCGCGTCACACGAGTAGAACCGCCAGCGGGTGGCGCGCACCGGACTGTGTCCGGTGCGCTCGTGCCGCTGCGGTTTTGCCGTCCGTCTGGCAGGCGGCTCACGGAGCCGCGGCAGCCGACTGAACCCGACACCGTCTCAGTTCTCAACCAGGACACTGCGATGGCTCCCCTCCCGCGTCCTCGGTCATCGCCCACGCCGGCCATCGACCCATGCCAAATCTGCTGGGCGCCGCGGCTGCCGACGCGCGGCAATGGCGTACCGACAAGCCCCATCGAGGTAGCGCGATCATCGCCTTCAGAATCCTCGCACACATGCACGGCCCAGGCAGCCGGCCCTCCCGCTGCCCGAGTCTCCGGGGCAGGTCGCCCGCGTAAAGGGCGCGAGCTGCGCTCGCGTCGCGGCTCTTTGGCTGCTCAGCGGCCAGGCGAAGCGATCGGCCTTCGGCCGACCCTTGACTCGGCCGCCCTCTGGGCCCCGGACCCGATGGCAGCTATCGGATGGGCCGGGGATTCATGGTCGAGAGGTAAAAGCCTGTGACGGAATGACACCCCAGCGGCGTGGATTCACGTGCTGCCACGCAGGTCACAAACCTGTTGCGATACCCTCTGACCTGCGAATATAGCTTGATATCGGGACCCTGATCTGCCATAATCGGGTTATCGAGCGAGGCTGACGGCCCCGGCTCGAACCCCCTGATTCCGGTGCCTCGCGGTCGCTTCGACGAACCGCGTGCAGCCTACCCACCGTGGGCCGTCATCCTTTTTTGATCGCGGCGTGCCCGGCTTGTCCGGCGTCCGCAACTCTCGCGCGCAGCGGGGCGGCATCCCCGTTCGTGCGCACCCGCTCATCTCAACCACCGAAGGATTCATCATGAGCATTTCCATGCCCGAGACCGACCTGGCTGCGCCGGATGCGGCGCTGGTCGCCGAGATCGACGCGATTGGCGCAGATGCCGGGGCTGAGGCACAGTCCAGGCACGACGCCGCCGGTCTGGAGATCATTCCGATCCGGACCATCCCGCTCTCGGCGCTGATCCGTAACCCGAGCAACCCGCGCAGCCAGGTCCGGCAGAAGGCCGATCCGGATCTTGTGGCCAGCGTGAAGGAGAACGGGTTCGACCCGTTCATCATTACGAAGACCGACGACCCGAGCATATTCATGATCATGGATGGTCACCGGCGGATGGACGTGGCCGAGCACCTGAAGCTCAAGGATGTGCCGTACGCCTTCGATCCGTCGCTCGCGGACGACCCGGTAGCCCACCACCTGATCGCGGTGATCACTTCGCAGCACAAGAAGCCGTTGACGGCCCTGGAGACCGCCGGCGCCCTGTTCCAGGCGGCGGCAGCGGGTGCGTCCAAGTCCACGTTGTCGAAGGCGTACGGCAAGAAGAACGGGAGCGTAGCGCAGGCCCTGAAGGTGGCCAAGCTGCCGGAGACGACCCGCAGCGCGGCGGCGGCATGCACGTACGAGTGGGACATCACGGAGCTGGCCGCGCTCGATGAGTTCGCCGACGACGAGGAGGCGACCGCTCGTCTCGTGGAGGCGGCCGAGGAGAACCGCTTCGCCTTCCGCGTCGAGCGTGAGCGGATCGAGCGTGCCGAGCGCGAGCAGCGGGCAGCTATCCGAGCCGAGCACGAGGCTACTGGGGTGGCGGTGTTCGACGAGGAGCCGGACGGCGCGGTGCGCCTGTCTCGCCTGCGCGGGGACAGCGGTTCGATGAGCGCCGAGCTGCACGCCGCCTGTCCCGGGCACGCGGCGGTGTTTGAGTCCTACGGCACTGTACGGGTCTCGTTCTACTGCCTGGACGCCGAGGGCAACGGGCATGAGCTGTGGCAGTCGTACAGCTCCCAGCAGGCCGCCAAGCCGCAGGATAAGGCAGCCAAGCGTGCAGTGGTGGTGGGCAACAAGGACTTCACGGCTGCGCAGAGCGCCCGCGCCGCGTGGCTGCGCGGCCTGATCTCTGGGGCCGGGAAGCTGGAGAAGGACAAGCTCGACCGGATCTCGCGCTTCACGACCCTGGCGACGCTGAACGCGCCGGACCCGGTCCGCAAGTTCCCGTCCGCGATGAAGCGGGCCGAACTCCAGGCCGAACTGCTCGGCATGGCCGAGAGCAGCCCCGAGGACTTCGAGCAGGCCGTGGCCAGCGCCAGCCCCCGGCGGCTGATGATGCTCCAGTTCGCCACCGTGGCCGCCGCCTACGAGAAGGCCGCGACCAAGGACACCTGGCGCACCGATCAGCCCCCGTCCGAGTACACCGGTGCCGACCGCAGGCACGCGCGGACCTGGCTGACGTTCTGCCGGGAGGTCGGACACAACCTCTCCCCGATCGAAGAGGCGATCGTGGCCGATGAGACCTACGTCCCGACACCGCTCGCTGCCGCCTCCTGCACGCTGGCCGCCGCGCAGGAGGCGGAGGACACGGAGGACGAGGCCGACCCGTCCGGCGACGAGGACGACGACGAGGTATCGAACGGGCTGGTGGCCGAGGACGAGCCGACCGACCCCGAGTTCGACGAGCAGGGGTCGTCGCAACAGTAGACACCGCAGCAGGCCCGGACCGTCTCCCCGGTCTGGGCCCTGGGATCTGTTGGCCTCGCATCTCGCGGGCCCGGCCGCCGGCCGGGCCCGCGCTCCGATCAAGGACTCAAATCGTGTACCAGTTTTTCGAGCTTCTTCCCGGCGGCCCGCCGGCCCGCCTGTACCGGCCCGACCAGCTGATCTCCCTCAACGTCGTGTGCGCCCTGCTGGACACGACGCGCCCGCTGGTCAGCCGCACCCCGGACCTGGGCCTACTGGTCTGGATCGACCGCGACTGCTTCACCAAGGACCGCGAGCCCAACCCGGTCGCCAGCGCCGTGGCGCGGGCTGTCTTCGAGACGGCTGCCGCCGCCGTGTGCGGGCCGCTGCTCGTGACCGGCGGAACCTTCGAGCAGCCGACCGCATTGGGTCCGGCCGCTGCCGACGAGGCGTTCGCCTACCTGTTTTCGCTGGAGCAAGCCGGATCGGCGGACGAGGGACGCCCATGACGACGTGCGCTGCGAGCGCTGCCGCCGCAAACGCAACCGCCACCATACGGAAAGGACATCTGACCGTGAAGATGACGCATAGCCAGGTCATGCTCAACAACTTGAGTGACGACATCGAGCGAGAGGCCAGGGCCGCCAAGGCACAAGGCCATACCGTCCGCAAAGCCAGACAGGGCGGAATGTGGGTCTACGGCTGGCGAATCTTCCCCGAGTACGTCAGCGAGGTCGGCGCGTGGTGCGTGGCACGCCAGACGCGCTCGACCGGCAGCAGCGCGGCCCGCTTCACAGCCGCGCCCGGCGTCACCGCCGAGACCGTAGTCCGCCGCATCCTCGAAGAGAGTTCGTGATGGCCAACCCGTTCGCGACACCCGGCATGTCCACCCCGGTCAGGTTCTCATTCGGCATGGGGCTGGACTCGGCCTGTATCGCCCTGCGGTGGCTGGAGGAGCCGGACAGTCGGCACGGAATCAGCTTGGAGGATGTGACCCTCTCGGTGGCGATGACTGGGGACGAGTACGACTCGACCCGCCGGATGATGGAAAGGCATCTACTGCCAAGGCTGCGCGAGCACGGTGTCCGCCTGGTGCAGCTCTCCCGTGCCCGGCAGTCCGGCGGCTACGTCGTGCTCGACGACTCTCGCGCGCCACACAAGATGATCATGCGTGGACCGTGGCGCCTATCCGACGAGTTCGCCGCCGCAGGAACACTGCCCCAGCTATCGAGTCACCTGTGTCGATCCGGGCTAAGGCGGAGCCGCTGGACTGGTGGGCCGCCGACGAGTACGGCGACCGGCCGGTGTTCCACGTCGTGGGCTACGCCGCCGAGGAAGACCGGCGCGCTGCCAAGGACATGAAGCACGCCACCGCCCTGCGGCAGCCGCTCTACCCCCTCCGGGTCTGGGGGTGGGACAGGAACCGATGCGACGCTTATATTCGTGGCCTGATAGGCGAGCGGTGGCCGCGCTCGTGCTGTGCGGGATGCTGTTTCGGCTTCAACCAGCGCAACCTGCCGGACTTGGTGGCTCGCTGGCGCGCGGAGCCGGAGGTGGCCGCGCACACGCTGCTGCTGGAGCACACCGCGCTCGCGTTTCACGAGCGGATGCGGCTGTTCGGCAAGACCTCGGCGCATCAGCTCGCCCGCGAGCACGCCCTCACCGGCGCTCTCGCGCTCTACCGGGCGCAGCTGGAGGCGAGCCGGTTCGCCGTCTACGAGGTGCGCCGAGTGGTGCACGCCGGAACCGAGGGCCCGCACGTCAAGGGCCCGGTATGGCGCTCGGTCAGGCAGTTGTCGACCGGCACGCGGCCCGCCATGACCGTCGAGCTGGCCGAGCGCGCCGCCGAGGCGGGCGCGCGCGTCGAGTTCGACGATGACGGAATCGCCCGCGCCCTGGTGGTGGCCCGCGAAGACCGCTATCCGACCACGGAACGGCTCCTTGCGCTGGCCCCAGTCGGCGCGGTGGACAAGCAGCTGAAGTCATTCGACAAGCATTGGGCGCGGGTGAGCGCCGATCGGTCCGGGCGGAGCCCGGATGGCTGAGGCTACGCGCGAGGTGCGGCGGCCAGCCCGGCTGTTGACCAACGGCAATCGGGACTTGGCCAGGGACAACATCTGGACGTGGTCGCTTCCCGCGCTCGCCGCGCGCCTACCTGACGGGAGAACGATCCGTACTTGTCCGGCCTCTGGCATCTGTAGGTTGGCATGTTACGCGAGGTCTGCGCGGAATTGCATCTAATGCAAGCGCTTTGTGGAGACTGAGCTGCGACCTTGGCTTCACGCGTCAACCATCTACAGCCTGATCTTATCGCTCTCACCTGCGGACTTGCCAACCGTCTTCCATCTGATGCAAGTTTCTTCCTGAAGACGGAAGGAATGTTGATGGGTGTTCGGGAGGATCTGCCCCCTGGTTCGGCTCGGCTGGAGCTGCGCGAGGGCGTGCTCCTGCTGCGTCCCGAGGACGCGGTGCTGGACGCGATGGTGGCCGGCTGGGAGAAGCAGCAGCGCGGCGGACGCCGCCTCCAGCAGGAAACCGTCGACAACCGAAAGAACGTGGTGCGCAGGTTCGTGGAGTTCACGAACGAGTACCCCTGGCGCTGGTCGGCGGCCCACATGGACGAGTGGACCGCCCAGATGGTGATGGAGCAGGCCCTCGCGGAGTCGACGCTGCGCAACTACCAGGGCGCGATCCGGATGTTCTGCGACTACCTCACCTCGCCCTACTACCGCTGGGCCGAGGAGTGTGAGGCCCGGTTCGGCACCCATCCCACGCAGATCGTCCACGAGTGGAACACCGTCGCCCATCTGGTGGACTACGAAGGCGGTCCGGGTCGCAGGCCCCTGACGCGCGAGGAATGCCAGGCGCTGTTCGACTACGCCGATGAGCAGGTCGAGCGGGCCGTGCGGCTCGGGCGCAAAGGCGCGCTGACCGCGTACCGCGACTCCACCGCGCTGAAGCTGATCTACGGCTGGGGGCTGCGCGTCACCGAGGCCAGCAAGCTGGACCGCCCGGACTGGTACCGCAATCCGAAGGCCCCTGAGCTGGGCAAGTTCGGGATGCTGAACGTCCGCTGGGGCAAGCGCTCCAAGGGATCGCCGCCGAAGCGGCGGATGGTGGCCTCGGTGATGCCGTGGGCGGTGGAGGCCGTCGAGGACTACCTGGTCAACATCCGCCCCCGGTTCGGGCCGAGCGAGCATCCGGCGATGTGGCTGACCGAGCGCGGCAGCCGTCTGCGGCCCCGGGAGATCGAGGAGCGGTTCGCGTCCTACCGGGACGCCCTGGGCATGGACGGCGACCTGGTGCCGCACTGCCTGCGGCACAGCTACGTCACCCACCTGATCGAGGACGGAGCCGACCCGAAGTTCGTCCAGGAGCAGGTCGGACACAAGTTCGCCAGCACAACCGGGATCTACACCGGCGTGTCGGGAGACTTCATGAACACGATGCTGCGGCAGCACCTGGACCGTGGACTGGCCACCGATGCGAAGGAGGAGCGGCCTTGACCGCCAAGCTCGACTACACCTGGAGGCTGCGGGAGCTCATGGCCACCCGCGGCATGTTCAGCACCACCGACATCCGCCCGCTGCTGATCGAGCGCGGCATCACGCTGTCCCCGACCCAGATCTGGCGGCTGGTCACCGAAAAGCCCGAGCGGCTGAGCCTGAAGGTCCTGGTCGCCCTGATGGACATCCTGGACTGCGCCATGGAGGAGCTGATCGTCCCGACCGCCGTCGCCGGCCGCCGCGCCAAGGCCGTCGGCGAGAACCCCGGCTCCGACACCGGGCCGTCGAACAGCCTCGGAGCCCTCCGTCCCAAACGAGCAAGGATCACCGAGTAATGGCACGAGCCAGACCCCGCAGGCCCGAGGCATCAGCCGAAGCAGTGCAAGCGATCGTCGACTCCGTCGCCCGGGTGGACCCGGCCGTCGACCGCCACGGCCTGGCCAGGCTGGTCGTCGAGATGGTTCCTTACCCACGCTGGCAGCACAAGCTCGCCGACCAGTTGGAGGACCGGCCCGACCTGCTGACCGGAGCCGGCGCCCACGGGTCCAAGACCGTCGTGTCATTCATCGAGGCGCTGCGCGAACGCGGCGTCGCCGGGATCATCGCGCCGGCCTGCCCGTTCTGCGACCGCGTCCTGCGCCTTCCGCGCGGACGCGACGGACTGCGCTGCTGCATGAGCTGCTGGAACGAGGCCCACGCCAAGCCCTGCGCCCGCTGCGGCGAGGTCCGCGCGATGAGCCGCCGCACCGACGACGGCGAGTCGTTGTGCGAACGATGCGCCAAGGTCGAACCGTCGCTGCACGAGGAATGCCACGGCTGCGGCCGACTCGCCCTGCCCGCACGCCGTGAGGGCGACGTCGTGCTCTGCCACAACTGCTGCCACCCACCGACCACGACCTGCGCTTCGTGCGGGCGGGTCAAACCCTGCACGCAGGCGGACACCGATTCGCCGCGGTGCAAGAACTGCTCCGACAAGCTGCGGGCCGAGCCCTGCTCACGGTGTGGACAACGACGTGTCGTCCACCGCCGCACCGCTGACGGCGAGCCGTTGTGCAAAGCCTGCGGATCAACGGACACCTGCGCCGGATGCCAGCGCGTTGTGCCGCTGCGCATCCGCACCGACACCGGCGGCCTGTGTCAGACCTGCTACAAGCACGGTGTCGTCGCTCATCGCGCCTGCGCGCGGTGTGGGGTCCTCGGCTCGCAGCACCGCCTCGGTCTCTGCACCGCCTGCGCCTGGCCTGACGCGATCCGCAAGCTGCTGACCGGCCCGGACGGCACAGTCAGGCCGGACATCGAGCCGGTCCTGGCCGCGTTGATCGCTACCGATGCCGCCGCCGGCCTGAACTTCGTAGCCCGGCTTCGCCACCAGAACGCGCTGGCGGAGCTCGCGGAAGCCAGCGGCCCGGTTACCCATCAGGTCTTGGACAAGCTGAGCTCGGCCACCGCCGCTAACCGGCTGCGCGCGGCCCTGGTCGAGGCTGGCGTGCTGCCCGCCCGCGACGAGTGGCTGATCAGCCTGGAGACCTCCATCGAAGCCCGCATCAAGCGGGTCACAGACCCCGAACACCGACGGATCCTGCAAAGCTTCGCCACCTGGCACCATCTACGACGACTGCGCACCATCGCCGGCCGACGACCGCTGACTCAAGACCAGGTCCACTACGCGGTCAACGCCGTTACCGCCGCCGCCAGCCTGCTGAACTGGCTCACCGATCGCGGACAGACGCTGCTCACCTGCACACAGCACGACATCGACGACTGGCTCCCCAACGACCAGTTCTCCCGCTCCCGCGGGTTCGTCACCTGGGCCGTTCAGCGCCGCCACGCGACCGCCATCGAGATCCCCCGGTTCGCCAACGCACCGGTCCGCAACGTGTTACCCGAGCACGACCAGCGCTGGGATCTGGCTCGTCGGCTCCTGAACGACGAGTCGATCCTGGTGGCCGACCGCGTCGCGGGGCTGCTCGTCCTGCTCTACGCGCAGCGCGTCGTGCGCATCACGCAGCTGACGACCAAGCACGTCGCCGTCACCGACATCGGCGTAGAACTGCGTCTCGGCGAGGAGCCGATCCTGCTGCCGACAGCACTCGGGGACCTGCTCGTGAGGCTGGTCGAGGACCGCTGCGGAGCACCCGCGACCGCGCCAGACGACGCCGTCTGGCTCTACCCAGGCACCCGGCTCGGACGGTCGATCGCCAGGAGCGACATGACCACGCGACTGCTGGAGCTCGGCGTCTCGCCCACCCTCGGCCGCAACACCGCGCTGATGGAGATGGCCGCCGAGATGCCCGCCGCCGTCATCACGCGGATGCTCGGCATCAGCCTCGACCGGGCCACGCGCTGGACCCAAGATGCAGGCAACACCCGACCCAGCTATGCAGCAGAGGTAGCGCGACGTGCAGCACGCCGTTGAGGGGACACGTCAAACTGGCGGCGGTTCTCGGAAGTCAGGCTCGCGTGAGGAGCGTCGGGAGTTCGCGCATGTCGTCAAAAACCGTGGTGCCGGGCCCTTCGAGCCACTCCGCAGGTGTGAGTCCACCGGCATAGCCCAGGGCGCGCATCCCGGCCGCGCGAGCGGCCTGGACCCCGTACTTGCTGTCTTCGACCACGACGCAGGCCGAAGGGCTGACGCCCATCTGCTTGGCGGCGTGCAGAAACAGGTCGGGGGCCGGCTTGCCGTGGGCGACCTCGCTGGCGCTGAAGATTCGTCCCTCGAAGTATCGGTAGATCCCCGTGTGACCCAGAGTGCGGCGCATCGTGTCATGGGTGCCGCCCGAGGCGACGCAGCTGGTCAGCGTGATGGCGTCGAGAGCGTCCAGGATGCCGTCAACAGGAGCGAGTTCGGTTTCGACGGCTTCGTGATGGAGCTGGCCGAACTTCTCCCGCCACAGAGCGGACCGGTCCGGGCCCACCCGGAGGGTGATCTGGTCGAAATTGGACGCGACCGACCGACCGATGAAGTTCTCGATCACCTCGGCCTCGGACAGCGGCCAGCCCAACTCCGCACCAAGTTCCACGAAGAGACGCACAGCAAGGCGTTCGCTGTCGACCAGCACGCCGTCGCAGTCGAAGATGACGAGCTCAACCGGAGTGATCATCCGGACACCATACCGACCGCGGTCCGTTCAGGTCGCAGGTGGCCGACCACGATCGAGGCAGGTTCAATTCCGCAAGTTCCAACTCCCGTGCCTACCAGTAGCAGGGCACGTATCGGATTCCCGCCGTGCGCGACCGCCATATCAGAAATCTGCTGTACACGGTTGAGGACCTGGACGGCTGGACGGACGCGATGATCCGAGAGCTGGCCCACCCCAGATTCGCGAGCGGAGCACGGGTCCGGATTCACGACGGAGGCGATTTTGGAGCCCGGCTTACCTCGACGCCTGGCTCACCGTGGCCGCCGCGGGCCCTCAGGTGGGGTTTTACACGTACACCAAGGAAGTCCAGCTGTTCAGGGACGTCGTCGAGCCCGCGCCGCCCCCGAACCTGAAATGGGTGTACTCGCTGGGTGGAAGCCAGGACGTGCTGCTGGCGCCAGGCGACCGGGTTGCCGACGTGTTCCCGACTGAATCAGGCATCGAGCAAGCAGGATTCCACTCGCAGGCCGCATCCGATCTTCTTTCCGTGGACGGGCCTAGCCCGGTCGGCATGGCCAGCAACAACATCCCCCAGCTCCTCAAGTTTTCCGGCCGCGATGGTCGCGAAGGGGCTTCTGGCCTGCTTCCAAGCGTAACGGACATGTTCGCTATGAAGCGAAATATGTCGTGTCTCTCACGCCGTATCCTGGATGGCACGTTGGAGACGCCGAGAGCGCTCACCCTGGCGAGTCCGCATTGGTCTCCGGTCAACCAAGGCTGCGGTCAGGGCATTTTGCTGAGCTCAGGGTCGCGGGTGGCCAGCCACGACGGCAGTTCGATGTCGACGGCCATCGGCTGGTACTGGCCAGGGATCGAAACGAGTGCCTGGCCGCGAGTGAGGTATGAAAGCCGATCGCGTTGGTGCTCGTTGATTGAGAGTGCTGCGGCGATCCGGTCCTTGTCAGAGCCGAACGCCACGCGGTGCACGATCGTCGTTGCGGCGTTCACGAGGACGCTGCGATTGACCTGATTTGCGCTCTGGTCGCCGATGACGAGCCCTTGGCCATAGCTGCGGCACTCTGCGATCATGTTCGCGAAGATCGTAGAGACCTCGGCGACGGAAGACACGAGGGCGGGGTCGCCCCCGCTCGGGAGCGCGGGGATAATGCGGTGCGCCTCGTCGATGAAGGCCAGGTGCGCGAGATCGGCGGGTCGATCGGTGTTGCGCTCAGCACGCTCGTCCTCGCTGACCCGGTAGCCATACAGTAGGGCGAAGATCAGACTGATCGCGCAGTCGACCTCCTCCCGGTCAGCGATGCGACCGAACTCGATCAGATAAGTGTCCCGGAACAGGTCGTAGATGGCTTTGTCGGGGTCGGCAGGGTTGAACATGAGGCGCACGATGCTGCGGCGCAGCGATTCGAACCGGCGGTTGAAGTGGTCGTACGCCTCTACCTGAAACTGGCTCGATCGGTCGGAGAACGGACCAGCACTGCTTGTCAGCAGGTCTTCTAGCAGTCGTGGTCCACGTTCGAGGAAGCCCTCGAACGTCGGCCAACCCGTGATGTCGGTACCGCGCAGCCGCGCGAACGCCCTGAGTTCTTCCAGTGTCGCGGGTGATCCGCCTGGGAAGAACTGTTCCCAGTAGAGCCGACGGATCAGCTCCAGCAGGATGCTGTAGCCCGCAGCAGTGGTCGGGAACAGCAGGGCCAGCGGTTTGGCGACGCGGACGCAGTGGTCGTAGACCGATCCGTTCTCGGGAGGGATGAACGGGTTGAAACGCGGATAGCGGTCGGCAGTGAAGTCGATGATGTGATGCTCAAGCCTGAGCCGCTTCATGAGTGGGCGGAAGTCGGACTTGGCCGGGTCGATCAGCAACAGCGGCACCTGTGGGCGAGCCGAATTTACCGCCTCGGCCATCCGCATCATTGTCGTAGTCTTCCCTGAGCCCGGTACGCCGGTGACGAACGTGTGCTTGCTGAGCTCGTCGATCGAGAGCCACACCGCGCCGCCGCCTGAGAGCCGACCCAGCAAGATCGAGTCGTCACTGCCAGCGGCTGGGGGCTGTACGTACGGATTGTTGAATGGGCTCGGTTGGAAGTGTCGGACGCCTGGTAGCGCCTGGTCCGTGCTGTAGGGCGGGCAGAGCAGGTCGACAGCCTCCGCAGTGAGATGTGCGCGTTCCAGGCGATGCAGGACCCGCTTCAACCGCTCGTCCGTGACCGTCAGCGCCATTTTCTCGACCGCGGTGGCGGACCGTGCGACTGTACCGTCACCAAGATCGCTGATGACAGCGGCGGCCAGTCCGGCCACCGGTCCGCGCAGTACGACCTCGCCCTGCATCGTCGGAATGCCCGTCGCGCGGGCGGTGAGCAGGTCTGGCTCGCCGGCGGACAACTGGGGGCCGGTGGTTGCGCTGTAGAGCAGGCACAGTCGCGCGTAGTGGGTATCGTCGTTCTCCGGTTCGAACCTGCTCATAGTGATCCGGACGCAGCCGGGGTTCTGCTCCAGGAAGGCGCAGAGGGTACGCCAGGCGGAGGATCTATCTCGGCGCGGTAAGACCGCCGGGACGGGAACGGTAAAACGGCCTCGGGGCGCGAACGAACTGACGAGCTCGCGCAGCTCATCGACCGCGAGCCGGGCCAGTTCCAGGGCGGGGTTGTGTGAGCTGCCGCCGACCGAACGTGATGGCAGCGGGGCTGGGGCGTCCAGGGGAAGGATCGGAGCCGTTTCGGTGGTGCGGCCGATGCCGCCGACCGGCACGAGGTTGACAGCATGGACGAGCCTGCCCTGATCGTCCGCGCTGAACTCACAGCTCGCGACCTGTGTGGAGCCAATCCGCCAATCGACGAACGGGCGCGTGTCGGATAGCAGCGATTCGACCTGGCCTTGCGGCAGAGGTATCTCGTAAGAGAACTCGACTGGACCGCCCGGCTCGGTCGACTCGGCATGCAGCGTGACGTACTCACACGTCACTAGCAGAGCCCTCAGCGTCCGTCGAGTCGCCGCGAGGAACGCCTCGCTGTCGCCGGACCGGGAGGCCGACGCCGCAAAGTGGGGCGCCCGCTCAAGTCGCGCTACTGTCAGCATTCGTCTCCTTCATGGTCTCTTGCCGTGATGGTGCCGCCGTCGTGGCCGATAGCGTTGCGTGAACCGGATCCAAAGGTGCCGAGTTTCTCGCGCAGGAATCCACGCATACCGCCGGAAGCCATCGGCTTCCGTATCCAGACGCCCACGCCCGGTTCCCGACACAGCGCCGTGAGATCCGGTGCCGCCTCAAGATCAGCGTCCCAGTCGGTGACCGAGCCGTAGGTCGTGATGACGGCGCGAACGCCGTCATCATCGTGCTGGTCGAAGAGTTCGAGCCAGGGGGCCGACGTTTCCGGCGACTCCTCGACTTCGCGGCCGCCGATCCAATCGGCCAATGCGAGTGGAACGGCACTCGCGTCGTAGGCCTCGGAAGTCTCGGTGATGACGGCCTCGACATGGTCGAGGACGTCGTTCGGATCCGCCGCCATCGCGAGGAAGGCCGCCCGAAGCGGGGCGTCCTGCGGTGACCCCAGCAGAAGCACACGGGTGCCGACTGTCCGCCGAAACGGTCCCTGCTCCATTCGCCTGCCCCGGTTACCGGCAAGCAGGAGGGCAACTTCGTCGCGGCGGCGGGCCAAAATGAGCCAAGTGGCCCGGCCGGGTCCAAGCCGGGCCAACCGAGTGAACGCCGCCGGTGCCGGTACCGGCGCGGGGCCTGCAGCGGGGTGACCACCTGTCACCTCGTTCCAGTACGGGTCCCGGTCGTGGGCGAGGTTCGAGGTTCTGACAAAGATCCTCATGCCTGCCAGTCTTGGAGTAGGTGTTGCGGGTCGTGCACGATTTCGAAGCCGTCTCTACCGACCTTGCGGATCTTCTGCAACTCGCTCAGGTACGTGTCGAGGTCCTGATTCCAGTTCAGGTACTCCTGGATTTGGGTGGTGGTCGCGTTGCGCGCGAGGCGTCGGCAGTTCAGTAGGAAGCTGATGATGTAGAGCAGCGGTTGCTCGGCGCCGTCGGGTTCGGCGACGGATTCGATGTGATCCGCTGCGAAACGGGGCTCGTACTCCCGTTTGCCGGCGCCCTCGCGTTGTCCCTGGTACGACGCCGTGCCGAAGGTCTTCACTGGGGTGATCGCGATGGCGACGTGGTCGCCTGCCGGAGAGTCGATCAATCCGTGGATGATATCCGCGTACCGTTCACGAGTGAGGTCCTGGAGCGCCCGCGCGCCGTCTGTCCGCCGTAGGTATTCCTCACAGCGGACCGGGACCAGCAGGATCAGCATCGGCGAGCTACGCCGTTTCGAGGAGATCGAGAGATCCAGCCAGTTCTTGATCTGCTCCGGGCGATTCGTGCGACGATGCCACGTGTCGTTCATCATCGACGGTGTGTCGATCGGGGCAATCAGCACGTGGCTGGCGTAGATGAAGTTCTGCAAATCCTCGACCTCCGGGTCGAGCATCGCGTCACGCTCGAGCCACGCCCCCGGGTAGTCGGCAATGCAGAAGCGGATCCGACTCCATCGCGTCTGATGTAGTGAGCCGACGCGGGTGATCTCGAACTCGAAGCGCAGGAAGTCGTCGGAGCTCGGAGTCGGCGCGAGTTCGAGGGTGTTCGTATCCTTCTCCGCGAACGCCTCGACCACCAGTTCGTTGGTCTGGCTCAAGTACATGTTGGCGGATGGTTCTCGCACCGGTGCGTACCCGGCGGCGGCGCCGTCAGCCGCGGCTTTTTTCATGGCGTCGTCCAGCGAGTTGAACATCGCCCAGAGCAGAGTGGACTTCCCGACCCCCTTGAAGCCGAGCATGGATATCCGTACCTGACCGAGTTGCTGGATCCGCTCACGGACGACCTGTAGTCGGCCACGGATGCTGGTGAGCGCGGAGTTCAAGCGCCGCTCTGCGCTACTTGCCATGACTCACTCCTGGTTGTGGATCGACTCCTCGGATAGATCGGCGCGACCGCGGCGCGACTCACAAGCCCGCGTCGAACGGCGTCAGACTTGGTGCTGGCCATGACGGATCGGGCGCAGCGACGGGCTCGGCGACCGCTACTGATGACGTGGGCTGCGTCTGCTCGATCGGTTCGAACGCCGCGGCGGGCGCCGGGTCGGGTTCCATGAAGCTCG
>NZ_BAAAQN010000041.1:0-92544 GCF_039531695.1 Catenulispora yoronensis | reverse complement strand
CGCGGCGATATCCGGAGCCGCCGGTGACAAGTCCGGTTCCGCGAACGACGCGACGACCTCCGGTTGCTGGGGTGTCTCGACAGAGTCGACTGTCAGAGGTGCCACAGGCGGGTCGGGTTCCATGAAGCTCGCGGCGATATCCGGAGCCGCCGGTGACAAGTCCGGTTCCGCGAACGACGCGACGACCTCCGGTTGCTGGGGTGTCTCGACAGAGTCGACTGTCAGAGGTGCCACAGGCGGGTCGGGTTCCATGAAGCCTGAGGTATGTGCGGCAAAGCCCGTCTCATCTCTTCGATTCTCGACTTCTGTGAGCGGACGATGAGCAGGAGTTTGTGCCGTTCCCGGGCTGTCGCCCGGTTCGGCCGACGGCCCGAGCGTGACTCCGTGCAGGTCCGGCGGTATCCCTTGAGCCATTTTGACGAAAGTGTTGAGGTTCTCCCACAGCAGCGTCTCATCGCCAGCGACGCCGTGGTTCTGCCAGTTTTCGAGGTGGTATTCGATTCGCTTGAAGTGCATAACGTCGGAGCTGTCGGCCGTTGTCTCGGCCAGAATCTCGGCGAGTGCCGTGGATAGGCCGTGAGCGGCCTCGCCGATCTGCTTGGCTGTCTCCCGACCGAGGTCCTCCAGGGGCGTCGTTGCGGCCCCGGCGGTTGCCGTGCCCGGAAGGGCTTCGACGAATTTGGCCGCCAGGGTTCGGGCATCCTCGCCTGCGGCAATCCCATTCACGAGTTGGCTGAAGGCCTTGGGGTGGGCGAGCGCGTGTACCGCGAAGTCGGCAGCTCGGTACCCTGAGCCAAATGCTGAGAGCAGCAGATTCGTGACCCTCTCGGGCGCCTCCGCGATGGTTGGTGCCCACTGGATGAACCAGTGAGCGTCACCCATCTCATGAATCAGGCCACGTATCTCTGCCATCGATTTGCGCGCAGCGTCGCTCAAGTGCGGACTGTCGGTGCACATGAGGTCGATCCACTTGATCAGCTGCTCGCGTTCCTTCGCGCGGATCGGTTCGTTCACGGGCCCTCCCCGGCTGAACGTACAGAAGATCGTCGCTGGTTGCCGCCTGGCCGATGCCATAAGGGGCATCGCAGTATGCTGATTAATTGTGCCAGTTGCAGATTCCGGCGTGAAGCGTGTGCCCTGTGTCCACGACCGCCGGCTACGGGTCTTTCTGAAGGCGAAGCGTGGGGTCGGGGTCCAGCAACTGACGCCGGGCCCCGACTCAGGAATTGGCGTCAGATCGCAGTGGATCCCGTCGCGGTCGCTGGTCTCGGTGTGAGGACCGCAATGCTGGAGACGGCCTGCTTTAGCAGAGTCGGGTCTTGGCTCTGCTCGATGATCTGGACCTCGAGGTCTGCGATGCGCTTGTCGGCGAAGCGGACGTTGTCGCGTGCTGCCGCGAGCTTCGCGGCCAGGGATTTCCCTTCGGTAGCCAGTTCACGGACCTGCCTCTTCAGGTTTCCGTTGTCGGTGACGATCCGCATGATGTCGTCTTCGGACCAGGCGCTGCGCAGGTCGCGGACCTGGCCGATGAGCTCCGCGATCTGCTCTCGTTGGGCGAGGATCTCGGCGTGAGCCGTGGTGAGCGCGGCCTCGGCGTTCAGGGCGCGCTCGCGCCAGGACGCTTCGAGTTCGTCCTGTGCGCGTTGGCGGTCCTGGACGCGTCGGCCGGCGGCCCGATTGATCGCGGCGTTGACTAGCGCTCGCGCCTCGGCGTGCTCGTAGAGGAACGTGCGCGACACCGCTGCGTTGCGGGCGACGGCCGCCATCGTGATCGGTGTCCGGCTTTTCGCCATGTGATCGAGGACGCTTTTGAGTCGCGTCAGGGCGGAGTCGGTCTGTTCGCGTCGGGCGGCAAGCGCGCGGGAGGTGCGCCCGTCCGGAACGCTCGGGGTCGTCATTCCGTCTCCTCCGGCTGGTCATCGTCATCATCGATGCCGGCGAGGTCGCTGGCACGGAACGCGAGGCTCCAGAGCCGATGGAAGTAGTCCTGGGGGCGGCGCAGATCCAGCGCAAGCGCCCCATCCAGCAGACCGAATTCGGCCAGCGCTTTCTCCAGCCCGTCGATCGCCCGTGCGGTGGGCTCGAAGACCGAGTGGAGGTAGTCGGCCGTCGCGTCGTCCGGAGCGCGTTCGGCGAGGGTATGCCACTGTTCGGCCTTGCGACGCCAGTAGAGGAGGTCGGCCGCGGACATGACGAACTTGTCGCAGTTGTGGCAGTCCATGTTCCGTGGGCAGGCGTCGCCGCGAACCACGGGCTGGAAGGTGCAGAAGCCGCCTTCGGCTGGGGTGCTGCGCCTGGTCAGGTCCAGAGCCATCGCTTCGGCCTCGGCCTTGGTCATGCCGTCGGACGGCGATGCGAGCAGCTTGCCGGGGTTCGCCGAGCCGGGGCCTGCGACCCAGACCCGGTCCAGTACCTCGTCGATCTCCGAGGAGGCGACCTGTATTGGTAGGCCCGGCTATTGGAACCTCCCGAATGCGGCGGTCATCTCTCATCGCTGCTTGGCCGCCGGCCCAGGGCATCAGCCCTGGGACCGGCGGCGGCTGTCAGGCGGCCGAGTCGGTTGGCAGTTCAGGCTTGTCCACTTGATCTACCACGATGGGTGGCGTCTGTGACTCGCTGTTGGAAGCCGGACTGGCACCGTTGTTCCGTCCGTCCGTGATGGCGAAGCTCACTTGGAGGAACACAAGTGCCACCGTGGCGACTGCGGCCCCCGTGAGGACGCTGGCTTCAGGCAGCAGCGCGCCAGTGACGAAGCCGACCGCAGCGGTGATCACGGCAGTGGCGAGCCGCTTCCTTCCCTTCAACGCCCGCTTTAGGGCATCCTTGATGCGCCGGAAGCTCTGCATTTCAGTCTCTGCTTTCGGTTGAGGCGGCCGCCGGGCCTATTGGGCTCGTGTGTGAGAAGCCGTAGCACCATCAGGTCCGGCGGACGTCCGTTGACGCCCGGTTGTTCCGGGCATCTCTGTTCTACTCTTCTCCGGAACCCCCAGGTAGAGGCTTTACTGAGAAAGGGATATGAGGTGCATGTAAGATGGAGGTAGTCGGGATATAGACGGAGGCGATCTTGTGGCCAAGAAGCGGATCGGGCTGCCTTTGGCGCCGTCAGGGCCGCAATACGACTTCTTCGTGCTCATGCAGGACCTCGTGCTGCGGCATGGTGATCACACGATCGAGGAGCTTGCCCGGAGATGCTTGCGTTCGGGTTCGGGCATTCACCGGGCCCTGAGAGGTCCGGATCTCCCGAGCCGGGACCTGGTCAAGAGGATCGTCCAAGGACTGTTCTCGGACGAGCAAGACGACGATGGCCAGCGGGCAGCTGAGCGTGCTGCCCTGGTTGCCTGGACGGCTGCGGTTGAAGATCAACAGAAGCCTCGTCGAGCCGCAGTTGCCCGCGAAGCGGCTGCTGCTGAAGCTCGCGAAGCCGTGAAGAGATTTGCGGCAAACCTCCGCGATATCATCGATGACCGGGACGAACCCCATAAAAGACTTGCTTATCGTGTAGATGTTGGGCGGAGCACACTGGGTGATTGGCTCACGGGGCGAAGGCTGCCGTCCGCTGATCGTGTCTATGAGTTGATGCAAGTGTTGAGGGTCACTGAGGAAGAGTCCGCCACTACTCACCAACTGTGGCAGGACGCCAGGCGGCTGCAACGAAGCATCCGGTTGTCATCCTGAGATGCCTGGTGTGCCGTCCAGGGCGTGGCAGCCAGTCGGTGACCGAACGAACGCAGATTTCCGACATGTGTCCGCTGTTTTCCGCACTACTGGGGCTAGCTCCTGTCGGAACGCTTGCGTTCGCTGGATCGGGGCCGCCTGGCGATCTCGGCAGCGTAGGCAGCCCTCGTAGCGCCGGCGCGGCGGTTCCACTTGGTCGCCGTGTCGATGTTGAGCCCCAGTAGTCGACTCACGACGACGGCCGGGAGCTCCGCAGACAGCTCGAACAAGGTCGTGTTGCGTGTGGGCCGTGCGCGGATCCCGAGCGGTTGGAGTCTGTGCATGATCCGCTTGGCGGTCAGCGGTTGGCCGGGCAGGGCGCCGGGGAACAGCCACGGGTTCGAGTCATCGTCGCTGCTCTTGGCCGTGTAGCCGCGTCGGTGCCGGACCAGTTCATCGACGAGATCGTCGAGCGGTGGCGGGAGTTGCAAGGGAACTTCGCCGATGGCCAGGGTGACGCCGCTGTTCTGGTGACCGACCTGCTCGACGCGGAGCTGGGAGATCCGCGAGAGCGGCTGTGCGAACAACAGCAGCAGCAGGCCGGCGACGCGGGTGCCCAGGTCGATCTGGGCGTCATCCACCAGGCGGCGGACGAGCTTCCATCGTCGGTCGTTCTCGATGACGACGGTCGTCAGGTCGCTCTGCGTGGGCGGGATGTCGATTCCGGAGGCGTGACGGTTGCGGACCGCCCAGACCACGAAGTTCCGTGCGAGGTGGCGCATCCAGCTGGTTCCGTCGAGCCAGATGTCGATCTCGGCCTGGCTGGCTGTGGCGAGGCTGCTTCCGCGGGCGCGGAGGAAGCCCAAGAGTGCGATGCCGGCCTGGATGTCCCGGCGAGCGACGTTGACCTGCGAGTAGGTCACGGGCGCGGTTTCAGCGGCTCGTCTCAGGCGTCGAAGGTGGTGCCAGGTTGCGAAGCTCTTGACGATGCGTCGTTCGGCGGGATCGGCGACTTGTCGCAGGGCCTCGCCGAGCCACCGCTCTAGGCGGGCCAGATGTTCGTCCCGCTGGGGGAGGACGCCGGAGGTAACCAGGACGGCGCGGATGTGGGCGACGGCCCGGCTCAAGCCGAGGTCGTCGAGCAGTTCGTGGGTGACGGGACCGTTGGCCGCTGCGAGCTGGGGGAGCAGCGTCTTGGGGGCGCGGTTGCTCAGCCAGTTCAGGCCGGAGGCGGGGTCCCCGCGGTGCAGTGCGCGAAGGACCGGATCCAGGTCCGGTCGCAGCGTGCCGTCAGAGCCGCTGAGCAGTTCGCGCAGGCCAGCAGCATAGGAGCAGGAGTGGCAGAGCCCGAATCGGTGGATCTGGCCACGACCTCCGCACTCGGCGCAGTCGCCTTCTCGTCCGCGCCGCTCCTTGGTGGAGCAACTGGAGCACCAGCGCTTGCCCTCCGGTGAGGAGCCCCTGAGCTTCGCGGTTCGGCCGCAGACCTCGCAGGCTCCGTCGGGAAGCGCGCAACGTGCGCAGAGCCCGCTGCCGTCCGGCATGCGGCGGGTGATGCGCTGTAGCCGGCCGCAGCTGGAGCACTCCTTGGGGTTGAGCTGGCTGCTGCAACTCTCGCATCGCGCCTGGTCGGTGCCAGCGAAGTAGCATTGCCGGACGCGTCCGCAGATCGTGCACGTGTCCTCGGGGGCGCGGAAGCAGGTGCCGCAGTAGCGACGATCCCCCTCGCGCCGGACGATCAAGGCGGTCGCGCCGCAGCCACTGTCTGTGGCGGTTTCATTTGGCCCGGGTGTGGCTAGAAGTGGCCCGGTCTGCTGGCCGTCCAGAGGAGAAGTTCCGATCGATGTGGCCCGGGCTCGGCCCGAGTGCGCTCCTCAGCCTCAGTAGAGACCCAGGCCGGCCAGCTCAAGAGTCGACCATGACGGGGTGGGCCAGTTCAGACCGCCTCCAGACAAAACACCCACAGGCGCAACTGGCCCAGGGCCACTTCAAGCCACACCCGGGCCACTTCAGACCGCCACAGACAGCCTCCATGCTCCGCTTGATGTGGCCCAGCATCGCCCGGTCCCGGTCGCGCTGGGTCGGCAGCCGCTGCACGTCCAGCGCCTCGGCGAGCGTCCGGTTGACGCCGAGTTCCGCCTGACGCAGGTAGAACCCCTTCAAGCAGGCCGCCGCGCCGCGCAGAGCGTCGTTCTGGTAGGGGCGCTTGCCAACGCGCCAAGGCGATCCGTAGCGCACCGGCACCTTCGCCCCGACCGCTTTCATGTACCGCTCGAGATCCCGGAACCTCACGGTCTCCGCCGACAGCCCTTCGTACTCCAGCCACCGCAGATGATCAAGCAGCAGGTACGCGTACGTCCTGTCCGAGCCCTTGCCCGCGTACGCGGACAGGTACCGCTCGGCGGCGGCGTGGACCCCGCTCGTCGAGTCGAAGATGGTGTACGACCGGCCGCCGTCGCCGTGCCGCACCGTCTGTACCCGCAGCTGCTCCAGGGTCAGCCTCTGTGCCATGTGTCCTCCATGCCAACTGTCCTGACATCGCGAACATCACGACGCCGGTTGGCAAACGAGGTCGTGACGTTCCAGGACACAGACCCCGACGAACATCACGAACAGCACTCGCGTAGGCGGGAAAAAAACGGCGCCAGGGCACGCGCACGTTCGGCCAGTGGCAAGCCGAGGCGGACGGCAGGCCGTTCCTGTTCGCCGCCGCACCGCCGGCCATCTCACCCTCACTTTGACAAATGGAGTATGTCATGCCCCTGCTTCCCCACATTCGTTTGCTGGTCCCGGACGGCGCTCCGCGGGTCACGGCCGTGTCGGAGTTGCCGATGACCCGTGCCGGGCTGTGTTGGGTCGCGTATGTGCGGCTCGGAGAGCGGATGCTCGGCACGATCGAGAACGCGGGAACCGGAGAGACCGAGTTCTTCGCGGCCGACGACGATTCGGTGTACACGTGGGCGGACTTCGCCGCGTTCGCCGCCGACTGCCGCCGCGACGGAGCGCCCCTGGACCCGGAGGCGGTCATGGAACTGCTGGTCGAGGAGTTCGACTGCGCGTCCATCGTGCGCGACGTGCACGGACACGCTGGCACTTATGCCCGGCAGACCATGGACGGCCGGATCACCGGATGGGCCGAGGTCGACCAGCGCCCGCGAACCCACGACGAGCTGATGGGCGTGGCCCGGCAGCTCTCGCCCCGCCCGGCCCACGGCTCGGGGGACGTGGCCTGGCAGGTGTGGACCGGGCGGATCTGGCGCACCCTGCCGATCCCGGACTACGACTGACCGGCACCGTCGAGCCCTGATCCCCCGAAATCCGCGCGCGGCGGCGCGGCATCGCCGCACCGCGCGACCCACCTTTCTCAACCAGCGCGAAGGAACCCATGACCGACCCGAACCCCGGCCACGAGCCGCCCGAACCCACCAAGAACCAGGCCCAGGTGATAGAGGGCCTGCGCGCCGCCTGCACCAGCTTGATGATCCTCCCGCTCGATCAGCCCGCGCCGAACCTGCCCCCGGGCGCACGGATCGCCTGGTACACCGGGCTGATCAGCGCCGCGATCGACACCCTGGCAGCGCGGGCGGACCTGTACGCGCCCGACGAGCAGTACGCCCCGTCGGCCGTGACCGGCTACGCCACCGGACTGGCCATGATCTTCCATGGTCGCCCCCGACGAGGCATGGCCTTCCGCCTCAACACCTACAGTGCCCTGATCCACCCGCCGGGGCTCACCGCCTCGATCGACCCGGCGACCTCCGCGATCCAGCAGGCCGTCACCGCCTCCGCACGAATGCTCCTGGTGACCGGCTCGTCCTCGGCGCCGGGCGATGTCACCGCCGCCTTCCAGGAAGCGCGTACGATGCTGCTGCGAAGCGCGCGCTTCGCCGCCGCGGTGGTTAAGGCAGACCCGCCGCCCAGCGGTCGGGGAAGCCGAGTCACGTAGGCGTGGCTAACCGGGTGCGGCGGGCGGTCGGCTCACCCCGCGAACGGGGCGACGAGCCTCGGCATAAGGACCGGCCGACCGCCCGTCCCGGCCGCCGACCCACACGCTCTCAACCGGCGTCCAGCGGCGGCTAGGACGCAGCCGAGTCTACGGGCTCTCTTCGCGCCTTCTGACTATGCGCCGGGTTCGCCCCTTCGCCGCGAGCAGGCTCGCAGTCCGCGTGCCCTGTCCCCCTTGCCGCCGGGGACGGACTTCAGCCGCGCCGGGACAGCGATGATTCGGACCCGCTTCTCGGCGTCGGCCCAACCAGCGGCGCCCGTCACCCGGATCGTGGGCAGGACGTAGCGCTCGGGCAGCGCGTTCCGTGTATCCCACCCCGGCGACGGTGCAGACCTCCGATACGTCCGTTCTGTGGTTCCTCGCCCATCGGAGCCCACGGGCCCGGCCCGCCGCAAAGGCCAGGCCGCTACGCGGTCGCGCTGCGCGCGAGCCCTTGCCCCAGACCCAACCCGCGGGCTGTTCCGTGGCCCGTCACCACGACACCAGCCGGACAGCCCGGCTGCGCCCCGCACCGGGGGCGGACCTTCCACGGAAAGAGCACTTCTCATGAGCATCAGCGCCACCACCACGATTATCGGCAACATCACCAGCGCGCCGGACCTGCGCTTCACGCAGGGTGGCAAGGCGGTCATCAACTTCACCGTCGCCAGCACCGAGCGCTACCTCGACCGGTCCACCGGCGAGTGGAAGGACGGCTCGACCGTCTTCATGCCCTGCTACTCCTGGAATGGGGCGGAGAACATCGCCGAATCGCTCAGCAAGGGCGACCGCGCCATCATCACCGGCCGACTCAAGCAGCGCTCCTACACCACCGACGACGGCAACAAGCGCCAGGTCGTGGAGCTCGAAGTCGACGAGGTCGGCCCGAGCCTGCGATACGCCCAGGCCAAGCCGATCAAGGCCCCGCGCGCTGGTTCCACCTACGCCGCCCAGGGCGCCGACCAGTGGGCCACCGCCGGCGCGTGACCGGCCGGGCCGCGCCGGGCTCGGCGCGGCCCCTCCCTCCCCGGTTTTCCTCTCGCCCGCGCAGCCATGCGCCCGAACCGTCAGGAGCTGCCATGGACAAGCCTGTGGCTTCCGCACTGAGCCGCCTGGCCCGGCTCTCCGAATGGATCTACGAGCGGCACGCCGACCGCTGCGAGGTGTGCTGCGTCCTGGGCGGCGAGTTCTGCCGAGCAGGCCACCACCTCGAGCAGCTCGCAGAAGCGCTCGATCGCTAGCGCCCACGTCGATCCACCGCGAGCAGACCTCGCGGCACAGCACGACCATCCTCGCCCGGTCGGGCGGGCGGCATCCCGCCCGGCCGGGCCCACCGAATCTCAACTCAGCAGAAAGCCAACCCGCCATGAACCCGCCCGCCGCCACTATCCCCGCACCGCCCGAAGCAGTGTTCGAACCCATCCAGATCGAGACGATCGGGAACGGCGCCGAAGACCTGTGGACGATCGTCCACCGCCGTGCCGCCGCCGCGTGGAGCACCGCCGCCCCGCCGTCGCCGGACCTCGGCGCATCCGAGGACGCACACCTCGCCCGCATCCGCGCGGTTCTGCTCGACCTGGACCACATCGTGCACGACGCGCTCGCCGACCACGTCCCGTCCGCATCCATCGATCTCGCCCTCCGGCCGGTGCTGGCCGACGTGCGCACCGCGCTGCACGCCCCCGAGCGGTCCAACGAACCGGTCGACCTGGATCTGTTCGAGCCTGAGATGTGCGGCGGCTACCCGGACAACCTGGACCGCGCCGCCTGGGCAGCAGAGGCCGTGCGTGTTTTCGGACTGCGCACGCGCCAAATCGGCCCGCACAACGGTGCGTGCGTCGACGGAGTGGAGGAGATGGCCGCTGACCTGATCTGCGACCTGATGCACCTGGTCGACGCGATCGGCGGCAACGCCGAGTACACCGTGGAGCGCGGGCTCGGCTATCACCTCGACGAGGTCGAGGAAGAAGTCGACGACGACAACCTGAGCCTGGCAGCCGGAACGGCGGCGCTGCGGTAATGACTCTGACCCAGACGCGCGCTTGGGTGCGCGGGTTCGACTCCCTGATCGTGAACAGCAGCGGCGGCAAGGATTCACTCGGCGCGCTGCACCAGGCGGCGCAGTTGGCTGAGGACGCCGGGGTCCTGGACCGCATGGTCGTGCTGCACCTTGACCTGGGACACGTGGAGTGGCCCGGCGCCGCCGAAATCGCTGCGGCCCAAGCCGCGCACTACGGCGTGCGCTTCGAAGTCCGCCGCCGCGAGCGCGGCGGGCTGCTGGATCTGGTCCGTGCCCGGGGCCGCTGGCCCAGCCCAACGGCCAGATACTGCATCGTCGGCGACCAAACGGGACGTCGCCCGCAAGTTCTACACCCAGACCGTCCGCGAGTCCGGAATCACCGGCCGGCCGGCGCGTCTGCTGACCATCCTTGGCCTGCGCGCTGCCGAGAGCAGGTCACGCGCGCGTCGGCCCGTGCTGTCCGTCGATGCCGCCGCCAGCAACGGCCGCCGCGAGGTCACCACCTGGCTACCCGTTCACGAGCTGTCCGAGACCGCGGTATGGGAGGCCGTGCGCGCCAGCGGCGCGCCCTCCCATCCGATCTACCGCTACACCCGTCGCCTGTCGTGCTCGCTGTGCCCACTGGCGTCGTATGCCGACCTGATTGTCGCGGCCCGGCTGCGCCCGGATCTGGCCGCCGAGTACGCCGCCATCGAAGAGGAGATCGGCCACAGCTTCCAGCCGCACCGCTCCATTGCCCAGATCATCGAGCAGGCCCGCAGCGCCGAGCCCGGAGCTGCCACGGCCGCGCCGTCGTGCGCTGCGAAGGCGGCGGTTATTGGAGGTGTCCGATAGCGAGCGCGACATCGAATCCCCACTATGAATAGGAATGTTTCTCAGCACCGAACCTGGATAAGCGGCAACGTGGGGAGGTAGCCGGCAGTTCATCCACCTGCCTTCAGCCGGAACGCGAGGCGGCCCAAGCCAGACGGCTGGCGCCATACCCCGGCATCGCTCACCCGCTCATCCGCGACGCACCACTCGCCCGTTCCGCGCTTGTCTGGCGCACCGCCGCCGAAACCGATCTCATCCGAACCTTTGCCAGCGTCGTCACCGAGCTGGGCCCGATAGTCCTATGACGTCGGCGCGGCCCCGCCAACCCTGGAGACTCTGATGTGCTGATGTCCTACCCGGCGGGCAGGATGGGCGCGGGAGGTACAGATGAGCGGCATCGCGGATGTTCCACCCGCCGTTGTGGGCCGGCTCCGGGTGATCTGCGGGGAACTGCCCGAGGCGTACGAGGAGCCGACGTGGATCGGCCTGCGCTGGCGGATTCGCCGGCGGACGTTCCTGCACGTCTACACCACCGACGGGAGGGGGTCGGCGTACATCGATATGGACGATCCGGGCGTCCTGATGACCTTCCGGGCGCCGCCCGGGGAATTGGCCGCGCTGGCGCATGCCGGCCCTCCGTTCTTCCGGGCCGACTGGGGTGTGAATGTCGTGGGAATGGTGCTGGACGAGGAGACGGACTGGGTCGAGGTTGCCGAGCTGGTGACGGACAGCTATCGCGTGCAGGCGCCCCGCCGCCTCTGCGATGGCCTTGCCGGTGAGCAGCAGTGGGATGTGCTGCTCGAAGCCGGCGACTTTCGGGCCGATGGTGATCGGTCGGCCGCTGGGGGTGTGGGTGGGGGATGAAGGTGTGGCGCCAGTAGTCCGGCGCGGCGCCGACGATCACGACCGTGAAGCATCATCAAGTTGAAGAGCCGACATCGACCGGCGAGACCACGCAGACTCCAGGCTGTGGGCTGAACTGCTGGACCAGTGCTGCGGCGCTGCCGGCCTGGAGTGGCCGCAGCCATCGTGAACGGGCTGGCGGCGGCGCGTCGACGCCGGAGCCGCCGCGATCTCGGAAGCTCAGAGTCCTGACGCGCCTCCGGTTCAGTTGCGACCGACCGCCGCGTCCATGGGATGCCAGCCCTTCGCGTGCCACCAGTCGGCCAGCGACCCCACGCCGCCCCGATTGCCGGACGATGCCCACGTCGCCGCCTCCGGGTAGGCGGTGCCAGGGTGGTCGGCGCAGAACTCCAGTACGTCGAGCATGACGCCCACGGCGCGGGCCGCCGATAGCGCGGTGTAGTCCTCGCGACGCGCGGTGCTCATCGAGCCGTCGGGCAGCGCCACCGTGTCCTCAAACAGCTGCTCCGGGTGGACGGTGGCGTCCCGCAGGTTGAACAGCCACGGCAGATCCGTGCTCCACTTCTGCCGCGTAGGGTGATCAGTGGCGAAACACTCCTGTAGGGATGTGCGCACCACAACGTGCCGAGCCGCCTTCGGGTTCAGCTTCGCGCGTGCCGCTCGGCGCGCCGCGAGCGGCACAGCGAGCGAGGCGTAGAACGAGTCCAGGGTGAACGCGGACGCCGCGACCGCCAGCACCGCGGCGTCGAACTCACGGGATAGGTCCCCGGCCTTGTGGCCCTCCTGGGCGGCATCGGCCTCGGCCCGCCAGTGCGCGGACTGCTTGGCTGCCGCGATCGCGATGCGCGCCCACGAATGCCAGAAGCTGATCGACACCTTCAAGGTCACAGATGCCTCGACGTTCAACGTGGCGGTACGGGATACCTCGGCGGTGCGCGCGTTCTCGAAGGTCAACTCGCCGCACTGCGGGCACTCCCACGGCGTGTCGCCGTCACGCGCCGGTTCGTCCTCGGCCAGGAACGCGCACTCGGGGTTCAAACACCACATGCTCACGTGCACACGGTAGCCGGTTGCCCAGCGCCGAATGATATTCGGACACATTCGCTGGCACGAGCAGCCCTCCGTTCGTCAGTTCGCGTCGCCGTTTCGTCGAGGCGTGCGGGTCATGGGTGCTACTTCCTAGTTGCAGCGATGAGCGTGTTCAAATCAGGTGGCGGCGAGTAATACCGGTCAATATTCCAGTAGCGGAACCAGTAGGCGACCTGACTGAGAGCCGCGAGGTGATGGAACGCCAAGTCCGGGTTCCAATCGCCTGTCAGGTGGTGGGCTGGGTTGCGAATGGCTTGGAATGTGCCGATGGAGAATGACCGCGCACCCTCCTGCTGCGACCGGACAGTCTCATTCGCCGGGTTTCCCGGGCACCGCAACCGCGCCTTGCCCTCCTCCGGGGGCTTGTCGCTGAACGCCTGCGCCATCAAGTCTTTGTCGGAGATGTCGTCGCGGCCGATCCGGCTCTGAACGAAGGTGTTCAGATGCGTGGCTGCATCATTGACCGCCTGGCGATACTTCCCAGCCGCCCAAAGCGGCAATGCAACCTTGCCGATGACGGGATCAAGCATGCTCATCGAGAGCACAGGCTCGCCAACCATCTGCTGCAAGGAGGCCATCAACTCCCAGCGCTTGAGGATTGCGAGAGCCCGATCAACGGTCGACTTTGCGGCTAAGTGCTGGTTGACCGTCGAAGCTCTAATCGGCCGTAGGTCGGGAGCGAGTAGCTTGAAGATCCCGTTGACCCGCGGCAGATGCTCGTCATTCAGACGCTTCACCGTCGCGCGGCGCTCACTCGACATCAACGGCATGGCCTTAGACGCATTCACCAAAGCCCAGTATTCGGTGATCTGGCGGTAGGTCTCCTCCCGGTTCATAGCACTGAAGCCTACTGGGAGCCAGCACGCCGCTCGGGGCAATTACGGCCGGACGCGGGCAATCGCAGGCGGACGTGATGTCCGTGTCCTCGTGGCCGTGTGTTGCGGCCCTAGGTGGTGTCGCCCAAGGGGAATCACCCCCGGCCGGCGTCGCCGCAAGGGCCGGGCCGCTACGCGGTCGCGCTGCGCGCGAGCCCTTGCCCCGGACCAGGCCGGACGCGATTGGCCAGGGCCCGTCACCACCCGGCGGGCCGCGCAAGCGGCCCCGAGCTGAGACGGACCTCTTCCATGGTCTACACCCACTACTGGGCCTACCAGCCCGACTCTCCGTCGTTCGCGGCGGTCTTCCCGCAGCTGGCCAGCGACTCCCGGCTGATCCTGTCCCACCTTTCCGCGCGCGGCATCGCGCTGGGCGGGCCGACCGGCATCGGCGAACCGCTGGTCAATGACTCGACCATCACGTTCAACGGCGTGCGCCCGGACTCCGGCGAGAACTTCGTCCTGGCGCCCGGCGTCGGCTCCGGCCTGACTGAGCGAACGCGCACCGGCGAGCCGTTCCGACTGGACTACTGCCAGACCCGCCACCTGCCTTACGACCTGGCGGTCACCGCGGTGCTTCTGCGCGCGCAGCAGCTGGCTCCCTCGGACCTCGTGCTGGCCTCCGACGGGTCCTGGCGCGACGACTGGTATCCGGCGCAGACCCTTCTCATCGACTTGCTGAGCGCACTGCCGCAGATCGACGCCTTGATGCCCCTGTCCTACCTGCTCGGCGGACCGCACGCGCTCCAGGCCGCGGCCCTCGCCCACGCCTAGGCCGTCCCCTGCGGGGAGCGGCCCGGCTGCTCCCCGCAGACATCACCTCAACCTCACCTTTCAAGGAGATTCGATGTCTGCTATCACCCTGTCCCATTCCCCGGCCGACGGTACCCTCGCCGACGGCACCAGCCGCGGAGATTCCGCCGGACCGGTGCTCAAGGCCCACCGCTTCCGCTACAGCCGGACCCTCGGCATGTGGTACCTGCCGCACTCGCGCGACAAGAGCGCGAACACGCCGCTGATCGAGCGCACCGCCGCCGCGCTGCGCGAGGCCGGCCACGACGTCGAGACCACCATCGACAACGACGCCGTGCGCTCCTTCGCCGAAGGCGAGGCCGAGCGCACCGAACGGGCCGAGGAGCGGGCCGACCGCTTCGCCGAGCGTGCCGACAACGCCGCCGCCCGCTCCGACGCCCGCGCCAAGACCGGACACGGGATGCTGGAGGCGATCCCCACGGGACAGCCCATCCTGGTCGGTCACCACTCCGAGCGGCGGGACCGGGCTTACCGCAACCGGGCGTTCGACAACCTGGAGGCTTCCTTCCGCGAGGCGGACAAGGCCGAGTACTGGACAGGCCGGGCCGATGCCGCCGCGTCCTACCGAGAGCGCCGGGAGAACATCGGCACCACCCTGCGCAGGGTCAAGCAGCTGGAGGCCGACGAGCGGTTCTGGGAGAACACCCTCAAGACCGGTCACAACTCCTCCGGCTGGACCACCGACACCCCCGAGCAGGTCGAGGAGATCAACCGGCGCTTGGCCCAGGTGCGGGAGAAGCTGGAGCACTGGCGGGCGCACATCGCCGCTGCCGAGCAGACCGGCGTGAAGATCTGGTCGAAGGCCGACTTCCAGAAGGGCGACTTCGCCCGGATCGGCGGCACCTGGTGCGAGGTGATGCGCGTGAACGCCAAGACGCTCACCGTCCCGTACCTGCGGCATCCCGCCGCCATCACCCGTCGCGACGCCCCGAACTTCCTCTGGACCTGGACCCGTCCCTACGACGAGATCAGCGGGAAGATGACCGCCAAGCAGATGGTCGATGCGGCGCACAACGTGGCGGCGAAGGAACTCGCTGAGTCGCAGGCCGAACCGCAGTAGCCCGCTTCACAGGAAAGGTGCCGTGCGGTGGCGCGCAGCCGCACGGCACCTGCACCGACTCAATCCACTGACCTTGCCCGTCGAGCGGGACCGGTGTGGCGCTGGTGGTCTACCGGCAGTCTCCGGTCGGGTCAAGGCGGTGCGGCCCTGGGAAGCGGACCGCAGCCTTGACCCGACCGTTCGCCGGCCGGTGGCGACCGCGCCGTCACCGACCCGACGACGAAAGGTCCGCCGATGCCTGCCGCCCCCGTCCTGCCCCGCTACCTGGGCTACCTGACAATGCCCGGGTACTGCCGTGCAGAGCTGTACGAGTACGATTCGCAGCGCGAAGCGGCACGCGACCTGGCCAGGCGCGCCGCCGCTGACCCGTGCGGCGATGATCCGTACCTGGACCTGTACCGCGTCGCCGATCAGGAGATGGTGGACTCCGCCCGCGACTTCGCGGACACAGGAATCCCCTTCGACTACCCGGACTTCCGCATCACTCTCGGCCCGCGCGGGGGAACCTGCATCGAACGCGCCTGAGCGCCGACCGACGCCGTGCACCACCTGCCCAGCACAGTGGCGCACGGCGTCACGAGGGGCCACCGCGCAGCCTCGGCGGCAACAGCACGACCATCCCGGTATCCGGGTCCACAGCCACCGGATCAACGCTGGCGGGCTCGAACTGGAACCACAGGTCGACCGAACTGCCCGCCGGGTCTGGAAGCTCGATGCGCACCGCCCACCCGCGGCGTCCCCGACGCCACTCGCGCACCACCCCCAACCTCCACGTTCCGGCCACGCGGGCTCGTACGATCTGGAAGTCGCGCTTCTCGAAGCGGGCGTACCCGTCCTTCGGCGCCGGCCCGGGGGGAGGCTGAAGGTCCGGCGGATGCGGGCCGAAACGCAGGGACTGGGACACGCCGCGCACTGTATCGAACTTGCGTTCGACTCGTGAACATGAGCTCAGCTCGCAGGCGGCTTCCGGCTGCGTGCGACTGGACTCGTTAGATGGCAGATTGCCACCGCAAGTGGCATCAAGATCCTCTAGCGGCGTTGGTGTGCACACGCTTCTAGTGATGGCCGCGGGAACATGGTGTCGCGGGGCTGAGCTTCGGCGGCAACGGTGGGGACTCGCGCGAGTGGATGGGTGTTGGCGGTGCCGATCCCTTCGGAACGGTGGATGGAGGTCGCGGGGGCCGAGTGGCCGCGAATCTGGCCGGCGTGACCAGCTCCGGCTTCAGAACGGTAGAGCGTTGCGGCCGCTATTCCTGCATGTCACACGTGGACAATAACGACATCCGCGAACACTGTTACGCCTAGAATCGTGCAGGCGAGCCATCGACGTCGTCCGAAGACGCCAGCTCGCCGATAGATCTGGCTCTGTGGCATCGGGACGGGCACGGTGCTGTACGGGGAGTACACGGCCCGCCCGAAGGGCCGTGCGTTCATCAGGTCACCCCGTGGCCTTCGGGCAGTTCACGCCGATTTCGGTCAGGTCGGTCCATTCGTAGGTACCGGCTCCGTTGACGATGACGAGCCGGTCGATACGGTCGCCGCCGGTCCGCTTGCACAGATTTTGTCGCGCCTGGGCGTACCGAGGGCTCTTGAGAAATCTGGTGAAGTAGCTCTTGTCCTCAGTGAAAGCTCTGTCCTCGGGCGTCAGTTCGAGGTTGATCTGCAGGACCCGCTCGAAGCCGGGCGGCGCCTTCTCCGCATTAGGGCCGTTGGTGTGTTCGCCGTTGAGCTGTTCCGCGCCCTCCTTCATCCGTGGCCAGAACTTGTCCCACTGTTCGAGGGTCTTCACTTGGACAGCCCGGCGGACTTCTTGGCCGCCGCGGTTACTGGTGTAGATGTAGTCGGTCCTGTACGTTTGGCCGTCGCCGGCCTTGTAGTCGCCGTCGAACCAGACCTTCGCCTGGGGATCCGTCTTCAGCAGATAGGCGATCTGTTCGAGGACTCGAATATTGCCCTTCTTTTTTAGGTCGGACAGGGGTTTGGCGAGGCCCCCGGGGTTTTGCAGGCGACCGTTCGCGGCGATCGTCATCAGTAGCGGCAGCTTCCCCGCGTCGTTCGCTTTCTGCAGTGCGTCGATGACCTTCTTGTTTACCTCTTCATCGGTGATGGGGGCGTCCTTGGTCATCTGGTCAAGCAGGTTCGCGACGAACGGCTTGAGTGGGGTCGCCACGAATACGTCGTCGGGTTTCAGACCCCGTGCATACAGCCTCTGCCCCACCGCCGGGTCAGGCCCGTAAATGGCAGAGGAGTACACCCACGAGTAGTCGGTGTGTTGCACTGTTGCCCTCGTGCCCGCCGCGAGGTTCGGGCGGGTGCCGTTGACGGTCTCGGACTGCCCAGGGCTCAATGTGCCGAGCGGGTGGACGATGTCGGGGATGCCGGGGAAGCTGACGTGCAGTACCGCCTCGGCTGCCGCATTCCCTTCGTTCGTAACAGTGAAGGAGTACGAGCAGGGGTCAGACGTACACAGGTCAGGGCTGTTGAACGTGGTGACGAAGTTCGGGCCCTGCAGCCTGGCAGCCTGCGCGTCCGAGGAAGGAGGAACGGCGGACGCCGCAGCATCGGTTGCCGCGGCTCTGGTCGCATCCGCCTCCTTGTCCGTGGCCGGCTTTGGTGTCGCAACGAGATACGGGTTATAGAACCTGTCGTCACCGTCGTCACCGTCGTCGCCGCCACCATCAGCAAGCTCCACGTGGTGGTCGATGCTGACCGCCAGGGCACCGTCGGCGCCGGACTGTCCATGCCAGGCCGCCGTCGTGACCGGCCGCGCGTTGGCAGGGTTAAACCCGATCTCAACCAGTGTGTACGGGGCATCCGCGGTAAGCACGACCATCTGTTCATCCACCGTGTAGGAGATCGCCTGGCGGCCTTGGGGACTGCCCGCGTCCTCCTGCACCGCTGCAGGATCGGACGTCACCTGCCTGACGATTGCAGCCAGCGACTTCGGGGACAGTGATCCCACGTTCACCCCGAAACTGCCGAGCATGTAGTGCCCGGAATTCTTCTCCGGAGCCACCCACCGCTCGCTGCTGGTCAGGTCATACCCGTACTGCGGAGCCTGCTGCGCCCAGAACTCCTTGTCGCCCTTGAGGTAGAGCTGCTCACCGGACCAAGCCATGGTGGCCTTGCCGGTCACCGGCTCCTCGAACGTGCCCGAAGCCTTCCCGTCGTTAGTGACGGTCAACTCGGCCTGAGTGATGGAGGTACCGTCGGACGGGGCGTAGAACGCGGACAGGTGGATGCCGGGCAGCCCGTCCAGGGCGGCGGCGGCCGCGATGCCGTGAGCTGTGGCCTCGGTCGGCGAAGCTGTGGTCGGTGAAAGCCCACCGGACTCCCCGGCGGAATGGCCCCGACCGCCGGACGGAAAGATAACGGCCAGAATGACCGCCAGGGCGACTACCGCGGCGGTTACCAACACCAATGCCGTCTGCTTGCCCGTGACCCTGCGCCGGGCGTCAGGTCCTGCGGATGCGGCCAGCGCATAGCCGGGCAGCGGCGCCACCGGTGGAATGTGCCGCCCGAACTCGCCATCAGGCTGGCGATCGTCCACGCTTGCCCCCTTAACGGGTCGATAGCTGTCGCCGCCGGGCGCTTTAGGACCGACGGCATCCTTCCCGCCCACAGGGTCCCAGGGCCGACGCGGGGAGAGGATGGGAACACACAAACCAGACAACGGGCGGCGCTGATCGGCCATCGCTACCAGAGGCCCGGCCAAAGCGTTGCCGCGACCAGGTTTTGCGACAGGGCTTTGAGTCGTTCGTGCAGAACGATCCACACTCCGGGGGATCCGAATCGACTACGTCCGTGCCGCACAGCGGCAGTGCAGCAGCGAATTGCCCGCGCTGTTCGATAATCCATAGCAGATCATCGCCTGCGCGTCAGCGTATCGGCGCCCGCGCGGACCTGGTTTTCAGCTGAGCGTCTCAGGCAAGACTCCTGCTAATGCCAAGAACCTTGGCAGATCGATGCCAGATAGCGAGTCACATTCTGAGGCTCGCGGCAGCTCAGGCGCATGATCAGATGCCATCTATCGAGTCCAGTCGCACTGCGTGTGGCCACAGGCTTTAGTTGGCGATTCGCAGGCTTGGTTTGCGAAACCGCAGGTCGGTCGTCTCGCTACTGCCCAACTACGGCCCGTGGTGACGTTCACCCGGGTGTACGCCACATCGTCCGCCAGGCGGGCGAGGCGCCGCGTGGTCGTGATCTCCTGGGGCTCATGAACGTAGATGTAGCCTTCGTCGGTGCAGACAAGGATCGACTGAAGAAGTCGCTCGGCGGATCACTCGATCCGACTGAGATCGCGGAGCTTATCGCCGCGGTTGGTGCTCAGCAGATGCTCGACCAGGCCACGGGCAAGGTCATGCTTACCAGCCTGACTGAACTTCGCGCGCATGCCGTCTTCCTATTGCTGAAACTCGGTCTTCCGGAGAAGGATCTAGAGACGGTCGCTGCGACCACGTTTAAGATTCCGACATCGTCAGCACGACGCTTGATTGAAATCTCATTCGCTCGCTTCGATTCGGACTTGCAGCCAGTCATTCAGCAGGCGGCAAAGGCGACGCTCGCCGGGGCGGACAAGGGTGAAGGCGGCAAAGTTATTGAATGGAAGATTCTCGCCTCGTCGGCACTGATCCGCAAGTGGATCCAGCGACAACTTGACGGAACTAGCTATGAGAACCCGCGCCGGCCAGGGCGGGGAAGTATGATGACCCTATCCGATCGCACGTATCAATACCTTAAGAAATGTGCGGCATAGGGACGGCCCGAGCAATAGGCGACCTGGACACGAACATCACCGATGCGTTTGGCATACTCGGTGTCCTACTCGTGTTTATGGCGGCCTATTTTGCGGCTCTCTGGGCTCAGTACTCATGGCTAGACTCGTCCGCCGAGCCGCGCACCGATGGGGATTTTACGCGTCGCATTGGTCAATACAGGGTCCTGCGAGGCCTGTCGGCCGGCATGTCTATTGGGGCACTCCTCACGGTGGCGCTTACCTACTCCTTGTCATATCACGCTCTGATCGGGCTACCGCCTTGGCATCCGTATAGCTTCCCACGTGCAGCCCTGCTGCTCATTGATGCATTCCTAATACTTAGCTCGATCGGAGCTGCACGCATTTGCTGCGTATCGAAGCGCAAGCGCGGTGAATACGAGAGGGAGCTGGCCAAGCTGACTAACTAGGTCCACCTGACGGCTGACGGCGAGCGGCTTCGTTTTTGAAGCTCGGCCAGCACGCCCTTCTGGTCAACCTGCCAGTGTCGCCCCTCGGCACCCGTGAACCGCACGATGCCTTGAGCCGGCACCGTGAGGCTCCCCGAGACGCGTCAACGTGGCTCAGGAAGCTGAGGTCGCAAGTTGGCCAGCGGGTGATCCTGTTGGCGGCTAGGCGATCAGAGCGGTGGCGCATCGGCTGACGCCGCGGTCGGTGTTCGGATCAGTCGGTGCGCGCGGTTGCTTGTGCGGGCATCGAGCAGCAGGCAGCCCGCGAGTTGGCCGGCCTCGCCCTCACCGGTCGGGCGGAAGCTTGTCCTCGGACCGGGCTGGTTGGGCCCCGGGTGGCCTCGGCATCTTCGTCGGTCCTGCTGTCTTGGCCTTGGCGCATCCCCGGGAGGTCGCCTGCCCGAGCAGGTCTAGCACCCCCGGGCGGGCGGGAGTGAAGGCCCTTCGGCCGCTACGCGGGCTCGCTTCGCTCGCACCTTCACACCCACCCGCCCGCGCGAGCTGTGACCAGGTCTGTCAACCCCACGGGGGCCGCACCAGCGGCCCGAGACAGACAAGGACCCTGCGATGCCCGCAACCCGACCCGTCGCCCTGACCGGCACCGTTACCGAGGACACCCGCTTCCGCCGGCTGCCCGGTGACGGGGACCTCGGTCTGGCCTACTTCACGCTGGCCACCGAGCTGCACATATCCCCGGCCCCCGGCGCCCCGGCCGTGGAGCGCACCGTCCAGATCCAGTGCACCGCCGCCCGCGGCACCGTCGCCGACGCGATGTTCGACCAGCTCAAGCGCGGCGCCCGCGTCACCGTCCAGGGCCACCCGGTGCTCAACCCGCCCGCCGGGCCTGGCCCGCGACTGCGCCAGCTCAGCGCCCTGCTAGTCGAACCCCTTCCGACTGCCTGACCCGTCGGCCGGGCCGCCGCGGCGGCCCGGCCGACACCCGTGCCTCCGCCGAACTCGGGCGCCGCGCTTCCCCGCACGGTCCGTGGCCGGGCCCGCCAGCGGAACCCGATGCCGTTCTGATGCCCCTTCCGGTCCGCGCCGCGGGCACGGTCGACGTCTGCCAGCCGGGCCTACGTCCGGTTGTGCTTCCCTTTTCCTCACGCCAAGGAGTAACCCCTCTGATCACCACACCCGACCGCCTGCCGCTCGCTGACGAATTCGACGCGCAGCAACTCGCCCTGAACACGCTCGGCTACCAGATCTTCAGCCTGCTCGGTCGCGCGCTGCACGCGATGTTCCCGCCCGCCGCGTACGTCACGATCAGCGCAGACAGCGTCGACGAGGCCCGGTACCTCGAACCTGCCCTGAGGCGCGACGGCGTTGTGGTCTACGACTTCACCGAGCACGACGGCGGACGGCTGCCCGAGCTGACCGCCGACCTGGCCGCGCAGTTCGGCAGCTACGACTCGCGCGACCTGCGGGAGGTGCAGCTGCTCCTCAACGACGCCTGCGGTACCGGCGCGCAGCTGCCGTACGTGGCCGAGCACATGGACTCCCATGCCGAGAGCGCCGTGCGCTGCCTGCTGCTCGACCCTGTGTAACACCCGCTCGGCCGCCCACCGGGGTCGCCAACCCGGCGGGTGGCCGGCGGTCGGATCGGACCTTCGGCGGCTCGCCGAGTTGACCGCCCCGGCAGCGGATGTGGTCGGGCCAGCCTCGCCGTCGGCCCTTAGCTCAGCACACCGCCCGGCCTAGCCCGGTCAAGGCCGGGGCCGCTACGCGGTCGGCTTCGCCGAGCCTGGACCGGGGCCGGGATCGGTGTACTGGCACGGGGCGCGCCAGCGGGCCGAACGGCCCGACCCCCGCGACCCTCGGGACGGACACCATGACGATCCTGCTCGACGCCCCCCGCACCATCGCGGCACCCGCCGCGCCCAAGCTGTCCCCGCGCGTCCTGGTCGAGGCCGTCATGCTCGGACCCGGTCCGGCCATGCGCACAGTTCGCACCCGGCCGGGAGCCGACCTGCTTGACGCGCTCGACCAGCCGATCACCCGCGAACTGCTGATCTCCCGCTGTTCCGACGAGCCCAGCGCGCACCGCGTGCTCGGCGTCGCCCTCGCCCTCGGACGCGCCTCCCAGACCCCCGAGCAGCACCGGGCCGCCTACACCACCGCCGCCTACGCCGCGCTCGCCCTCGGACGGCGCGAGCTCGGCATCGGCCTGCTGAACACCGCGCTGGACGCGGACGACGTGCTCGACGACGAGGACCCGTTCGCCGTATCGCTCGGGCTGGCGATCTACCTCCACGAAGCGAGCGCCGCGCACTACGGCTACTTCGCCGCGCGCCTGGCCCTGCGCCTGCGCAGCGCCTAACGTCCGACTCCTCCCACCCACGTGGGCCGCCGGGACGACCCGGCGGCCCCATCCCCGTTTGGAGCACATACACCCGTGAGCACCACCCGCCGCCCCTCGCGCAAGCGCGTGATCGGCTTCCGCATCGTGGGACGACGGGGGACGAACCACGCAAGCAGCGGCGCGCCCTGATCGTCGCGGTGCGCACACATCTGTGGGCCCGCGTCTGAGCGGTCTGGACGCTTGTCAGCTCCCGCCTGCTCCGTCCGCCTGGTCCGCTCGATCGGCGCCATGCCGGGTGTCGTGCCTGCTACGCCGTCCGGGTGATCGCCAGGCCGAGGTGCGCCGACCTCGGAGCCGTGTCGGGCACGACCTGGCCGCGCCGCGTCCCCGGTGTCTCGGGGAGGAGGGGAGCCAGCGCCCGCGTGATCGCCCGAGGGCACCAGAAACCCGCGTTCGGCTCAACCCCACGCTCCTTCGTCGATCTTCGGGGGTTGCCCCAAACGCGGACCTCCGGTGGGCACAGCCCGTCCACGCCGGGACCACCGGCACCGCCCGCCCCGCGAAGACCTCGGGGCGCAACGACGGGAAACCTTCCGTGCCCGAACCCGACCTGCCTCAGGACCGTCCGGCCCTCGACATCGACACCCTGACCCGGTTGCTCGATGCCGAGTGCGAATACCAGGCCACCCGCGCCGATCTTGGCGACGCCGAGACCCGTCGCTACCGCGAGCTATATGACGCCTACCTCGCCGTCGGCAAAGATTCTGGGGCTCTGCTGACCGCCGCGCCCCGCTCGATCACTCGCGCCTCCCTGGCCGCAGCTCTTCGCCGCCACGCCCCTGCGGCCGACTGGGAACAGCTCGAACTCATCTTCCAGTGACCGCCGGCCGGGGCCTGGCGCCCCGGCCCCGCCCATCCTTCGAAAGGCACCACGCGATGATCATCGAACCGCTGCCCGACACGCGCCGTACCCGGCGAAATCTGTCCCACCTGGTCGCCGCGGCCGAGCACCTGCGCGCCGTCGACCAGCTCGCCCGCGAGCTGATGCCCTGCCCGCATCTGCCGACCCTGCCACCGACCGGTGCGAGCGCGACCTCAGTTGACGACTTCAATGTGGCCGTGGACCACCTCGGCTCTGTCATCCGCTTCACCCCTGACTGCTCCTGTCGCCACGGAGCCGACCGGGAGCTGCGCGCGCACTACGAGATCGCGGTGAAGCTGTGGGACCACACCTACGCCGACGCCATATTCCGCGCCCGCTGCTCTCACCGCCGCGCCCGGCGCCGTCTTCTCGCGCACGTCGGGCGGCTGCACCGCTACCGTGCCGCGTTCGAGCGACTGGCCCACCACCATCGTGAGCTCGCCAGCCTCGACCAACTCGACGCCCTCGACCTTGCCGAGGACCACCGGCGAGACGGCGAGGAGGCTGCGGCCGGACGAATGCGCGTGGCGTGCTGGGTGTGCGACGGCGAGTTCTACGTCCCGAGCGACGACGACGGCGACGCCGAAGGGCGCCACAACTGCGGCTCGACCAACTGCCGTGACGCCTACTGACCACCATGCTGCTTCAGCCCGGCCGCTGCGCCGGTCGGGCTCTGACCACCCATCTGCGACCACCTCGGCTAGGACAAGGCCGCCGTCGTGTAGATGACCGGCCCCGGCGGAGTGTCGCCCTCGACCCCGCTATCTTCGCGTGCCCTGTTGCCGGGGGCAGGAAGGTCGCCAGCGGCATCCAGATCAGCCGGTCGGCCGGCGAACCAGCGCGAGCGCGGATCTCCGGGAGGGAGCTCTGCGGCTAGCGGATCTCGCGCACCAGCCAGACCAGGTAAATCCGCTGAACCCACTTGTCCAAGACCAGCTGACCGCTCACGGGCGTCATCCTGGCCGTAGCCTGCCGGCGGCAACCGGTGAGGGCCGGATGGGAGGATGCCTCACATGAGTGCTCCAACCTGGTACCACGACGGCGTGCTGTCGCTCCTGCGCCGACAGATGCAGGATGCGCAGTGGAAGCTCGCGGAGGTCGAGGGCGATACCCCGCCGGGGCCGGTCACATCGGCGGTCACGTCCGGCCGCGAGGCAGCGTGGAACGCGGAGGTCGCGTTCGCCACCAGGGTCCTTGAGCTTCAGGCGGAGGACGCCGCGAAGCGGCTTACGGCTGAGTAGTTGATTGCGTCGTTAGCATCGGCGCATGGAGCCGTACAAGAGCGTTCGGGTCAACTTCGACAACGACGATTATGAGAACGTCTGCGAGCGATTCGGGGGCGGATTCGACGCGCTCCCAGCATGGCGGGACCTTGGGAATCTCCTGGCGCACCGCGCCGGCTGGCACTTCAACGTCGCCAACCACGGCGAGGCGCTGTGGTGCTGCGGGGTCCTCGGCGAGGCCCGCCTCGTCGTCTACGTCGAGCCCGCCGGATTCCATTGCTACGACCACGGCGAGGACGATGATGCCGTCTTCGCCAGCACGGCCGGGGTCGAGGCGTGGCTGTCGACCCGCGAAGAGGCTGCGCGGACTCCCAGCGCGGTGATTAAGGAGATGGCGCAGACGTTCGACTGGCAGGTGCTGCGGGACTACCCGTTCCGGTTGGACGTGTCCTGGTCGGACGGGATGTACTGCGCGACCCTGCCGGCGCTGTATGAGCCCAGCTTCGGGGCGAACGTACGCGACGTGGTCAACGGGGCCGCCGAGATGCTGTGCCAGCTGTTCGACGCTCCTGCGGAGCTCGCGCGGCAGCTCACCATCACGGTCGAGATGGACAACTCCGCGACTGATCAGATGCGCTCAGCGGCCTGATGGGACACGGGCACGAGCGGGCACTGACGTCCTCGTGCGAACGCCGAGCGTGCCCGCGTCCAGGCCCCTAAAGCGAGCCGCTGAACCTCGGCGCCTTCCCGCACGGGTCGGAGTCGGCCGGACCGTGCGGGCTGGAGTTGCTGCACTTGTTCGGACCCTGCATCGGCGAGGGGCCACTCGACCTGTAACCCCGGCGTTCCGGCGGCCCGCGCGAATCTGTCCGCGTCGCGCGGGCCGCGCCTGGTCGCTACTCGCCGGTCGCCGGTGTGAGCAGCTGCTGCGCTGAGGTCGGGAAGGGCGCCGGGTCCAGCTGCGACACCTGCACGGGCCGCTCGGGGGCGATCGCCGCCATGGCTGCCGTCACCTCGTACACGCTCACGCCGCACAGCTCTGCCGCGGCCTTGTTCGTGTCCACCAACTCCCGCACCGCACGCAGCGCCTCCTTAGCCCTCCCGTCCTCCTCCTCAACCACGGCCTGAGCGCGCTCCCGCCGCTCGGCCGCCTCGAAGTAGCCCTGCGCCGCAGTGCCGAGCGCCGCGAACCGGCGCGCCTGCGCCTCCTTCATCTGCCGCGTCGCCGCGTCCGCCCGCTGCCGGGCCGCCGTCTTGACCGAAGGTCCTCGCCTCGGCATCCAACCACCTCCATATACTCATGAGAATGACTTACCTAAACCATAGACCATGGTCTACAGTAGGTGTCAACCGGCCGCCTCTCGCGCATCGCGACTTCCCACACGGCAGGCCCCCTCCCAGCCTTCCGCGCCACCCCTTGCCACCCGCCCCCTCCACCTCCAAGACACCTCTTGCACGAAAAGGATCTTGAAGCCTTTGCGGGAACCGCCCCGCATCCCAAACACCGCCCGACCAGGTAGAAAAGGAAGGAGAAACCGTTGCTGGCTCTGCACAAACTCACCGCCGGAGACGGTTACACCTACCTGACCCGCCAGGTCGCCGGGGGCGACGTAGTGCGTGAAGTTGGGCAGAGCGCGGCGGACTACTACACCGCCGAAGGCAACCCGCCTGGACACTGGATCGGACGCGGCGCGCACCTGCTCAAGGTCGCCGGCACCGAAGTGACCGAGCAGCAAATGAAGAACCTCTACGGCCTCGGCCAGCACCCGGACGCCGAGAAGATCCGGGAGAAGATCCTCGCCCGCGTCCGCCCGGGGATGAGCGAGAGCCAGATCAAGGCCATCCACCGCGCTGCGGAACGCGAAGCCACCCTCGGCCCCGCCTTCCCGCTCTACCAGGCCCTCGTCAACTTCGACGCCAGGGTGGACATGCGGCTGGAGGCGATCCGCCAGGAGACGGGTCGCGAGCCCACCAAGGCCGAGATCAACAAGGCCAAGATGGACGAGTCCCGCGCCCAGCGTGCCGCAGTCGCCGGATACGACTTGGTGTTCAGCCCGGTCAAGAGCGCCGCGATTCTCTGGGCGATCCACCCGGACCTCGCCGTGCGCAGGGCCGTGTACGACGCCCATCGTGAAGCCCTCGCATCCGCGATGACGCTGCTGGAGGCCAACGCCGCGCTGACCCGCACCGGCAAGGGCGGCGTCGCACAGATCGACACCCGCGGCCTCGTGGCCGTCGCGTTCGATCACTTCGACTCCCGGGCCGGCGACCCGAACCTGCATACCCACGTCGTGATCAGCAACAAGATCCAGGGCAGCGACGGAATCTGGCGCAGCCTCGATGCCCGCGCCCTGTACCGCATCACCGTGGCCGCCTCCGAGCACTACAACTCCGCCTTCGAGACCCTGCTCTCGGCCAAGACCGGCGTCTCGTTCGCGCCCCGCGCAGATACCCCGCGCGGCAAGCAGCCCGTCCGCGAAATCGCCGGCATGCCGCTGAACTACATCGAGCACTACTCCGGCCGACGCACGATGATTGAGGCCCGCTACGCGCAACTCGTGCGCGAGTACCGACGCGAGCACGGCCACGATCCGAGCCGCAAAACCGCCTACGTCCTCGCTCGGCGGGCCAACCTCGACACTCGCGACGGAAAGAAGGCCGCCCGCTCGCTCGAATCGATGCGGTGGGACTGGACCACGTCGCTGACCGACCAGTTCGGCCACAGCGCGCTGAGCAAGGTCTCGGCTCTCGTTCCGGCGAACGTCCCAGCTGCCCGCGCTGCCCTGGATGTCAACCAGGAGCAGGTCCGCGGAGCAGCCCGCCACATCCTCGACGCTGTCGCCGAGGTCCGCTCCACCTGGACCGCATGGAACATCCGTGCCGAGGCCGAGCGCACGCTGCGCGGCGGATTCATCAACCTCGCCGAGCAGGCTGCGACCATCGACAAGGTCGTCAAAGAGGCGTTGGACGCCTCCATCTGTGTCGAAGCCCCGTCCCTCACCGGTGAGCCCAAACAGCTCCAGCGCAGCGACGGGGCGTCCGTGTTCACCGACCACGGGGCCGCCCGGTACACCTCCGCCCTAGTCCTGGGTGCCGAAGACCGCCTGCTCAATGCAGCCACAGCCACCGTCAAAGCTAAGATCCCGACCAAGGCCCTGGCCGCATCGCTGGCGCAGTTCGAGCGCATCAGCGGACGCCAGCTCGACCACGGACAGCGAGCCCTGGTCGAGGACTTCGCCACCCGCGACACCCGCATATCCATCGGCATCGGGCCAGCCGGCTCCGGCAAGACCACCGCGATGTCGGCCCTGGTCCACGTCGCCCGCGACTGCGGCGTGCGCGTGGTCGCCCTGGGCACTTCCTCGACCGCCGCATCCGTCCTGGGCAACGACTTGGGCACGCCGGCCGAGAACACGCACAAGTTCCTCTACGAGTACACCGAGGGCAAGTACGCCCACCGGCTGATGCAGGGCAAGCGAGTGCCGTTCGAGATGCAGCACTTCGAGCTGGGCAAGGGCGACATCCTGCTCGTCGACGAAGCCGGGATGGCCGGCACGCTCAACCTCGACCGCCTGCTGACGATCGCCGAGGCACGCGGCGCGACCCTGCGCCTGCTCGGAGACCACCGCCAGCTCAGTGCCGTCGAATCCGGCGGCGCGCTGCGCCTGCTGGCCCACGCAACCAAGCACGTCGAACTCGACACCCTGTACCGGTTCAAGAACCCGGCCGAGGCCGAGGCCACCCTCAAGATCAGCGTCGGCGACACGGACGGGCTCGACTTCTACGCCCGCAACCAGCGCATCCGCTCCGGCTCGCGCGACGGCATGACCGAACTGGCCTACCAGGGCTGGAAGACGGACATGGTCGCCGGCAAGCGCACCATCCTGATCGCCGCCAACGGCGTGGACGTCACCGCCCTCAACTCCCAGGCCCGCCAGGACCGCGTCGAAGCTGGCGCCGTAGAGGCCGGCGGAGTCGTTCTGCGAGATGGCCTGACCGCGGGCACCGGCGACTGGATCACCACCCGGGAGAACGACCGTCGCCTGCGCACCAACGGCGGACGCGACTGGGTCAAGAACGGCGACGACTGGACCGTCACCACCCGCCACGAAGACGGCTCTCTGACCGTCCGCCACGCCGACCACGAAGGCAGCGTGTACCTTCCGGCGGACTACGTCTCCCGCTACGTGCAGCTCGCCTACGCCAGCACCGTCATGAGTGAGCAGGGCACCACCGTCGAAACGACGCACGCGCTTCTCGCCGCAGGCATGACTCGCGAAGAACTGTACGTCGCCCTCAGCCGGGCGCAGTACGGCACCGTGCTCTACGTCGGCACGCACGATGTCCTGCCGCTCGATCCGGACGAGCGCCTGGACTACCCCAAGACCGACCCGCGCGCCTACGCCGCGATGGAAGTCCTGCTCGGCATCCTCCGCAATGAGGGCGCGGAGAAGTCGGCGACCGAGACCATCCGCGAGGACCTGCTCGAAACCGGCTCCCTCACTACCCTCGCGCCGCGCTTCCACCACACCCTCGTCACCGCCGCCCGGCCGGCCTACCGTGCCCTGATCTGGGACTCATTCGACGAGGAGCTGGCCGAACGCATCGTCGAATCCCCTGCATGGGCCGAGCTGCGGCGCACCCTGCTGCTCGCTGAGCAAGCAGGCCACAGCGGCGAATTCCTGCTCCAACAAGCCGCCCGGCGCGACCACCTCGACACCGTCCCCGAGCCTGCCGAACGCCTCACCCTGCGCATCAGCGCCTATCTCGATAGTCGCCCATTTCCTGCGGCCTACCGCCACGGCTCGGAGCTCGACGGCCCCACGAGCCTGCCCGCGTGGCTCACCACCCCGAATCGAGTCCTTGCTCACGGACGCGAGGAAGACGAACCGCTGCGCGCCTCCCTCGACTCCCTTACCACTCAGATGCGCGCCCGTGTTCAGCAGCTTGCAGACCGCGCTATCGACGAACGGCACAGCTGGATCGAAGACAACCGCACCACCCCGCGCACACCTCAGCAAGAGGCCGAATGGCGCAGCCACATCGCCGTCGTCGCGGCCTACCGAGAGGAGCATCGCATCACGAGTGAAGACCCGGTGCGCCCACTCGGGCCCCTCGTGGCAGCCGACGAGAGCGATCATCTGGTCCACCGCCAGGCCGAGATCTCCGTCGGACACATGCTCAAGCTGAGCACGGAAGATGCTGAACCGGCGAGCCGCACTCCCACCCGGTCCGTCAGATCGAACACGCCCAGACGCCAGCTCGCGCCCGCGCGTGCTCGCGGAGCCGAATACGACGAGCCGCAGCACGGCAGCCGCCGGCACATCGAGCACGAGACCCACCGGACGGCCGAACGTGAGATCGGCTACTAGCCGTAGACCTTGATGTTGCGCCCACCATGCCTCTTCCCCACCGACGCCGCGGGTAGGCCGCAACGAAGTCGTCGCGACCAGCCAGCGCTAAGGGTTCTGGCTATCAATCCCACCGCTTCGGATGTCACGATTAGGGCATGGCAGCTGAAGCACCTGAGGCGTTCGGCGTCAGAGTACGTCGTCAACGCCTGCGCCTCGGACTCGGGCAGGCGGAACTTGCTCACCGCTTGGGTAAGAAGCAGGGCTGGGTGTCGAAGGTGGAGAACGGCATCATCACTCCCGACCGTGTCGGGCAGATCAATGAAATTGCCGCCGCCCTCCACTGCCACCCAAACGACCTTATCGGACGGCCCTATCCAGCGTCTCCCGCCGAGAACGGCTGGCACGAGCACGCTCAAGCCGCTATCTCCGAGCTACGCCGCTTCGACCTTCCTCCGTCGTTTGAGGGCACACCGAGGCCAGTCTCCGCCCTCCAGGCTGAGCTTGCGTCCATCCACGCCAGCCGCGATTCGGCAGCCTATCGACAGATCATTGCAGCTGTCCCAGGCTTGCTTGCCGAATCCAGAGCCTTGATCGAATCCGCCGAGGAAGACAGCGATCGCAGTGAGGCCTACGTCGTCTACGGCATCACCTGCAAAGCTGCCCACACCTCTGGTTACGGTTTAGGGCATCCCGAACTCATCGCCATGGCTACAGCCGGCGCGGACTGGGCCGCACGCAACTGCGGTGATCCGATGATGCCCGCTATCGCTAGGCATCTGCGAGCCCGGGACATGTGGGCAACGAACTCGCTGTCCGACGCCATAGCGCTCCTGGATTCCGCACTTGGCCTGATCGGCGACGAATATGCCGACGGGTCCGCGCACGCACTGCGTACTTGGGGTTCGCTCCAGCTCCGTGCAGCGGTCACCGCCTCCCGCCAGAACAGGCCCGGAGAGGTAGAGAGTCGTATCGCGTATGCCACCGAAGCCGCCGATCGGCTCAGGGTGGCGCGGCCGGCACGAGACCGACACGAACTGACCTTCAGCCCTGGCAATGTTGTCGTCCACGCTGTTTCCGTGGCAGTCGAGATGGGTGACGCCAGCCGTGCCTTGTCGATAAACGACGCCGCGATCGCGAACGGTCGACGTGACCTCGCCGACCTGCCGCCTTCCCGCATCGGTCACCATCACCTGGATATCGCGCGTGCTTGGCTATGGTATGGCGACCGTCACCGGTCGCTGCACGAGCTGGAGACAGCCGAGAAGATCGCTCCTCAGCTCATTCGGTCCCACCCGATCGCACATGCCCTCGTCTCGCGCCTCATCGAGGCGGAGCGCGCTGGAACCGGTGAGAGGCTACGGCGCATCGCCAACCGACTTGGCATCCAGAGATCGACCCACTAAGCCGTTCGCGGTGACGGTCAGATTCGGCTGCCTCAAGAGTCTTCCCACCACACTCCAGCTTGAAGGCCGCGTCACGGAGCTATGCTCGCAACATGAGCGAGCCACGTTTCAGGGGGCTGGTCTTCGACTTTTTCGGGGTGCTGACATCGAGCATGGTCGAGGTCATTGAATCCTTCGAGCGGCGTGAGAAGATCCCGGCCGGGACGTTCTACCGTGCATGGGCTAACCCGACAGGACAGGAGCTGTTCCGCAGCATCGAACTCGGCCGAATCGAACAGGTGCACTGGAACGACGGCTATGCCGCCCTGATGTCCGACATCTGCGGGCACCGTATCGACCCTGACGGGCTGATGGAGCGGTACCTTGCCGACGCATTCCCAGCGTGGGAGATGATCAAGGTCGCCAAGCAGGCCCGCGTGTCTGGTGTGCGAACAGCGGTGCTCTCGAACTCACTTGGCCGCGCACCGTATGACCCTTACGCAGCGTGGGACCTATCTGGCACGTTCGACGTTGTCGTCCTCTCCGGCGACGTGGGGCTGCGCAAACCGGACCCAGCAGTGTTCCACCTGACTTGCGATCGTCTCGGCGTGTCAGCCGAGCAATGCGTGTTCGCTGACGACTCAGAAGAGAATCTGAAGGCTGCTGTAGCTGTGGGAATGACTCCGCTGTTCGCGCTGGACGAGCGAGTTGCCGCCAGTCGGGTGCGACTCGCTTTCGGGTTACCCGACCTGTAGGAAATCCCGAACCTTCGGATTTCCCCGATGAGCTTGGAGCTTGGCCCGCACTCCGGCCAGAGTGTCCGACGAGCGGGCGGAGTCAACACTGCCGAGACACCGGACCGCGTAGCGGGCCTGGTCTACGGCCTCGTCCAGGTCGTGATTCTCCACGTGGGCCTCGGCGATTCGCGCCAGATAGATGGCTGCCAGGCGCGGATGGTCCTCGTCGCCGGGATAGTCGGCGGCCAATCCATCATGGAAGTTTCGCAGCGCGCGCTGAGGATCGCGAAGTTGCAGCGCGCACGATCCGGCGATCATTTCCACCTCCCCGGGCGTGACCCAGTACAGGAATGGCGGGTCGTCCTCGTTTGGCCCATCACCCACCAGGTCTCGCGCCCGGTTCAATGCCCTCGCGCAGCTCTTAAGGTCACCGGTCTTCGACAGCGCGCGAGCCCGTCGTGCAGCGAGCATGGCTTGCATCCGAGGCGTTGCCCCGAGGCCGACGTGGGCCTCGGCTGTCTCCAGCAGACTCACGGCATCACGTGGGTTGCCGACCGTGTAGTGCTGAACCGCCATGAACGACATCGCATAGGCGCCAGTCGTCCGGTCGCCGGCTGCGGCTGAAGCTCGCAGGGCCAGGGCATAGTAGCGCTCAGCTGCGGCTTGCCGATCGCCGTCGAACAGGTTCCAGCCGACTTGCCGCGCAGCTTCGGCTGCAAGGCTCAGGCCGAGGTCTTCCTCCCGGCCAGTCATCCGACCGGACTTGAGTACCTGGGCGGTGAGTGCCAATTCATTCCGGGCCAGTTGAGCCATCGTGCCGGAGCCGAGTTCGTCGCCGAGGTGCCGAAGTTCCTCAAGGCGGTTGGCCACGGTCGCCAGCACCTTTGGAACGGCATCGGTTGTCGGCAGTACGGGCCGTGCTGCTGCGACCGCGCTGGTCCAGCGACCCGTGAGGGCAGCGAGTGCCGCGCCTCCTGTGACAACGAACCTGCGACGGTCGAGGTCCAAAACCGCTCCTTGTGACGTTTCCAAGAGGGCCGCCAGCGCCCCGGACCTAGTCCATGGCGAGCCCTCCGGGTCTTCCCGCCCGGCGAGCGTAGCCGCGAACACTCCTCCCGTTCCTAGTACCCGGTCGTAGGCCCTGACCACATCCTCGGTGACCCCACGCGTGCCGTTTTCGACGCTGCGCAGGTGGGGACGCGAGAACCCGGCGCGGCGGGCGAACTCGTCCCACGCCAAGCCGGAGGACTCGCGCGCCTGACGCATAGCCAACCGGATGTCCTCACTCACCGATGCCCCCTTCCCAAGATTGAATCAGGGCTGAATCAGCCCACGTCATTGTTCCTCACTCGCTCGCGGTGTGTGCTGGATTCAGCACGGACCGCGCAGTCAAGAATAAGCCTCTTGTCACAAGACCGTGCTAACAGTCGTATTCCATCCAGGAATGTCGATCTTAATCAGGGCCCTTAGTTTCAGATCGCCGCTCACCAGCTGCCCAGCTCTGGTAAGGAACGCCCCCCACCCGACTCACAACCAGGAGACGAACGATGAATATCGACGAGCTGTTCGACGGCCCTCTCGTCACCACCATCCCGAGCCTGATCCAGCTCAACTCGGACAAGGCCCCCGGCGACGGTGACGGCGAGGACATGGGCGACCACTGCGCGAGCTAGCCGCAGCCCACTGACTGGCCGCGCCCGGGGCGGCAACCACACAAGCCCCCGGGCGCGGCCCGCCACCCACACCACCACCCCCTACGGACGAGGACACGCGATGCTCAGCTTCGACGTCGACCTGTCCGCCCCTGGTGTCCACGAATGGATCTGGGACGGGCAGCAGTGGGCCTGTCAGGCCGGATGGATCCGGCCGTACGCCCACCCGGCCCTGACCGCCACCACGGACACGCGCGGTTCGCACACCACGTTCACCGTGGCCGAGAACGGCGAGGGCGGCGACTTCGTCAGCCTGGACGTCGGCCGCACGACCGCCCGCGTCCAGGCTGGCACGCTCGGCCGGGCCCCCGTCTACATCCGCCACCGCGACGGGCGCCTCACCGGAAGCTGGCAGATCACCGACCTCATGGATCAGCTGCCCGCCGGCTCTCTGAACGAACGTGCCATCGCCCGAGCCCTGACCCGGCGACACCGCTACAGCGCCGACACCCTGTTCCCCGACATCATCCGCTTGACCGAGCGCGCGACTGTCGCCGCTGGCGCCGTCGGGATCGAGGTGGCCTACCCCGAACCGATCGCGCACCCTTTCCGGCGTGCCCTGAAGGCTGGCGTCGACCCGACCGACGTGTTCGCCCGCCTGACGTTTGACCACCTGATCAACCGTGGCGTCCAGGCCGTCGAACTGTCCGGAGGCGTGGACTCAGGCGTCGTCGCCTACGACGTGTTCCGCGCCACCGGCGCCCAGGTGCTCAGTTTCGGCCTCATCATGCCCGGCGCTCACCAGCAGGCGCAGAAGGAGCGGCGCGCCGCGATCTGTGCCGCGTTCTACCTCGCGGATACCGAGGTGCAGGCCGAGCGGAATCTACCGTTCGGGCCGGGACGCCGTCTCGCCCTCCACGACCCGTCCAGCTCCTATTACTGCGAGGCGTTCGACGTGCTTGCTGAGACCGCCGCGGCGGCTGGCGTCCGGACGATGGCGACCGGGTTCGGCGGGGACGAGCTGATGGCCTGCGCCACCGACACCCGCGCGATCCCCACCGAGACACGCGTTCCCGCCTGGCTTGGCGGCAAAGCTCGCGCCGCACTCGAATGGATTGATGACAACGGCGCGCCGTCCGCCCACCTGTCGCACTCGACCCTGACCGCGCTGTCCTCGCATGCGCCGGGCATGCTGTCCGCTGGTATATGGCAGGTCGCGCCGCTTGCTGACCCCCGCCTGATGCGGCTGTGCCGACAGCTTCCCGAGACTTGGGTGGTCGGTAAGCGGCTTATCAGGGAGCGCCTTTCCCACGAGCTGGACCCCGCGATCGCCGGCACCCCGTCGCCGGAGTCGTTCCGGCCCCTGATGCAGCGGGCGCTAACCCGCTTCGGGCTGCCCCTGCTGGAGACCTTCCTCAAGCAGGGGATGCTCCTGGCGGACCTCGGCTTCGTTGAGCCCCTGGTCCTCCAGGCGGCGATTGGCACCGGGCGACGCACGAAGAACATCGATTCCCAACTGGCCGACGTGATCCGCCTCGAACTCGGCCTCCGAAAACTGTGGAGCCAGCCGTGACAGTACCCACCGCTATGGAAGACCTCGAAGTCGCATCGCTGCTGTATCGGGAACCCGGGTTCTACGCCGAGATGACCGACGCCGCTGCTCCGAAGATCGCCGCGTCGATCGCGGCCGTGGTACGTCTGTACGGGCCGATCGACGCGGTCTCCGTGCTGGACGTCGGCTGTGGCACTGGGGCGATCCTGGAACAACTGGCCAAGACGTACTCCCACGCCGTGGGCGTAGATCTGCTGCCCGGCATGGTCGAGGTCGCCTCGGAAAAGCGCGCCCACCTGGACGTTCGGTGCGGCGACATGCGCACGGCCCGGCTCGGCGAGGTGTTCGAGGTGGTGGTCTGCGTCGGCAACGCCCTGTCCTACATGATCCGGGACCAGGACGTCACCGCAGCATTCGCGACATTCGCCAAGCACTGTGTGCCCGCCGGACTCCTGCTGATCCAGACCTTGACCGACTTCCCGAAGATCGGCGTCACCAAGGAGTCAGTTGCGCTGGTCGCCGGGCGGACCGCGAAAGCCACCGTCAACTACCGCGTGGACCCCGACGGCGCACTGGTGACCAACCGCACCTGGGACTTCGGGGACGGCCAGGTCGAGCAGGACCGGATCAGACGCAGGGTCCTTCCGATGACCGAGCTGTCGAACTTCGCCGCCGCGGCCGGATTCCGTCCCGCGGACTGGCCCGAGCCGATGCCCGGCGGCGTGGCGGCGTTCGTCAAGCACACCGGCGCATAGACCGGCGGACCCGCCGGCCGGTTGAGGGGCCGACCGGCGGGCCGCCAACACACGACAGACATCACCAGAACGAACAGGAGGCAGCACCCGATGGCCGGCACGCATACCAAGCGCACACCGCTGACGGAAGTCGCAGCGCTCGTGACCGCTGACCGGGCCACCGGCAACGTCCACAGGCCTGACGTCAACCCCGCTGGCATCGCCGTCGCCGACGCCGCAGGGCTGGGTGATCGCATGATCGCTGGGCTGCGGTCCATTCCGGAATTACCAGGGAAGTCGGACCTGAATCCGTGGCGCGGCGTAACCGCCCGGTTCGACGCCTTCGCAGCCGGCCAGACCGGTGCCTCCGACGCGGTGCGCCAGCCGATCGCGAACTGGGCTGCCGAGGCCGCGATGGTTCGAGCAGCGTTTCGGGCCGGAGCCGGTCGAACGATTATCAGCCGGATCGGCGACGGGATGCCAACGGGTCCGCAGCGGGACCAGTTCTAGTACGGGCCGACCACGATGAGAACCCTGTTTGCTCCCGGTCCCGGGCGCCACGCCCGGCAACGAGGCCGCGTAGTCGCCGACGCAACCGGCTCCTCACGGCCCGCCGCACGGCCCGCCGCACGGCCGACCGAGGAAATCGGTCTCGGCGCGCGGGCCGGTGACGCCGACTGGTTGGGACGGCGACGCATGTTCACTGCCGACGCCGACATGGGCGTATGGGTTCGCGCGAGCGACTTCAAGGAAATCGTATGACGTACAGATGGGACCGCCTCGCCTCCGGCACGGCCGCAGGCTCCGTGCTCGTGCTGATCGGCCACGGCCACAAGGTCACCGTCAGCAGCGGGCCCACACCCAGCCTGAACGGCGCCGCACTGGCCGAACTGGCTCGGAACCTGCCGCCGCGCCAGGCCCGACAGTGCCGACGAGCACGCCGCCGACTGCTGCGAGGACAACTGGCCGAGACCAGACGCGCCAACGCCAAGAGCCGCCGGTGGCCGGCACCTGACACGCCGCCGTGACCCTCGGCGTGCCCCAGACCACCGCGCCGGCCTGCGTCCTGCCGATCTCCCCCCGTGGATCCCCGCGGCCGGGCCGGCGCGGTGCAACACCCCGACCTCCGGACGACCCAAGTCCGGCAATGTCGGGTCGTAACGAAATTGAAAGGGCAGTGCGTGGCAGAGAACAGGACACCGGACGGTGCGTGGCCCTGGCTGATCGAGCACAGCGGAGGGAACACCACCTCGGAGACCTACGAGGAATACCAGCAGGCGATCGCGGACGGAGACACCGCGAAGGCTCAGCAGTTGATGGACCAGGCCAGTCGAAGCGTTACCCCACCGAAGACGAACTGAAGAGATTTCAGAGCCCTGATATTCGTGTGACGGCTCGCCGCGCCCGGCCCTAGGCTGACTTCTTCCCCGGAGAGTGACCGCCTGGATACGGTGCGCCTCGCCGGGTTCGCGCGAAGAAGGTTCCTTTGCCGGCCGCCGTGCTACCAGATCCACCCGCCAGCAGACACTAAGAACGAGGAAAACCCTATGACAGACGTGCCCATCCCGCCGCAGCCCACCGAGACAGACGTCGCGGTGAAGATGCGAAACGAGGTCGTGGACGACTTGATCGCCGAAGGCACCATCACCTCCGGGCCCGTGGAGGCGGCGATGCGGAAGGTGTCGCGGGAGCTGTTCGCCCCGGGCGCCCCGTTGGAGGAGGTCTACCACCGGTACAACGGCGTGGTCACCAAGCGGGACGATGACGGGACGGCCATCAGTTCGGTCTCCGCACCGCAGGTCCAGGCGTACATGATGGAGGCCGCCGGCATCACCCCTGGCATGAACATCCTCGAATACGGCGGCGGCGGCGCCAACGCCGCGATGCTGGCCGAACTGGTCGGAGACACCGGCCAGGTCACCACCGTGGACATCGACCCGGACGTGACCGAGCGTGCGGCCCGGGTGCTGGCCGAGACCGGTTACTCCCGTGTCAAGGTCATTCTCGCCGATGCTGAGGACGGCGTGCCGAGCCCCGACGGCTATGACCGCATCATGGTCACCTTCGGTGCATACGACGTCCCCCCGGCGTGGACGAGCCAGCTCGCCGAGAACGGGCGTCTCCTGGTGCCGCTCCAGCTCCGGGGATTGTCCCGCACGATCGCCTTCGAGAAGGAGGGCGACCACCTCGTCAGCTACACCTCCAAGCTGTTCGGGTTCGTTCCCGTCCAGGGGGCCGGCGCGCACGAGGCCACGTTGATCGTGATGCGCGACGGTGAGGTGACGTTCCGGTTCGATGAGGCTCTGACTTTCGACCCGAATCAGCTCAGGGATGTGTTCGACACGCCTCGGACCGAGGTCTGGTCCGGTGCGACGATCGGCCGCACCGAGCCCTGGGACACCGCCCACCTGTGGCTCGCGACCGCGCTCCCCGGGTTCTGCCGGGTCGTGCTGGACAAATCCAAGAACAGCGGCCTGATCAGCCCGCCCGGCAGCCACACCGCAGCCTCGGCGGTCGTTGAAGGCGACAGCTTCGCCTACGTCACCACTCGCGGCGCCGCCGACGCCCCAGACGTGGAGTTCGGGGCCCACGCCTACGGTCCCCACGCGGACGAACTGGCCGAGCAGCTCGCCGAACAGTTGCGTATCTGGGCCAACGAGCACCGTGGCGGCCCCGGGGCGAAGTTCTACATCCACCCGGCCGGCACCCCCGGCGACGCACTCCCGCCAGGGCGCGTCATCGACAAGCCACACAGCCGGATCACGATCTCCTGGCCGGCGTCAGCGACCGCCGGCGCCGGCCAGGGCGCCATGCACCACCCCAACGAGTAAGGAGAGTGGTCAACATGTCCGACGCCCAGTTCTCGGGCAGCGCCACCGCGCTGGCCGAGCGACCCGGCACCACCACCCCGGAGACGGACAACCTCGCCGACTTCGAGAAGGAGTTCGACATCGACCTGCGCGTCGTCGTCACCCACGGCCACATCATGGGCGACTGCGACACCAGCGACGGGTGCGGCAGCACCTGCTCCGGCAGCGACAGCTCCTGCAACTCCTTCACCGACAACCCGGGCTGATCGCCCGGCCGCTGGCGCGCCTGACCATCGGTCGGCGGGCCAGCGGCCTACAAGCCCCGTAAAGAATGAGGGAGGGTACGAGGTGCCGGCACAGCGGTGGACTTACCAGTGGAGCCCAGTGGCGATCCTCCGGGCGAGCACCGACCCCGGAGGGCTGGACCTGCCGGAAGACCAGGCCCTGTCGGGCGCACAGGCAACTGCATGGCTGGCAGGGCTATGGCGACGCGACGACGTCCGAATGGCGCTCGCCTGCGCCAGTCCCGCCCTGTGCCATCAGATAGAGGCCCTTGCTACCCGGCCCTCCAACGATGCCAAGCAGGTACGCCGGACCGTGCTCGCCACGGCGGCGTACCTGCTGCGTTGGCAGCGTCGCCCAACGCCGTTCGGGCGATTCGCTGGCGTAGGCGTCGTGCGGATAGGGGCAACGGCAAAGGCCCGTTTCGGCAACGACCACACCGCATGGCTGCGGGTCGATGCCGGCTGGCTCGCCCCAGTGATACGCCGACTGCACCAATCCACCGAGCTGGCCCCCCTGCTGCGCGTTGTCGCCAACGACACCGCCGAGATTCGCGGCGAGCGGATCGTAATACCCGGCGCCGCTTCAGACCTGGACACCCAGAGCCTCGCGCCGCTGGAGGCATCCATCGGTGCGACCCGTCCGATGCGTTTCGTGATGGACGCCGCCCGCGAGCCGGTCACGGTCGCTGAGCTGGCCGACGCACTCCGCGAGCAGTTCCCGGGCGTGGCGAATGCCAAGATTCACGTTCTGCTGCGAGACCTGATCGACCAGCAGTTCCTTATCAGTGCTCTGCGTGCACCGATGACCGAACCGGATGCGCTGGCGTACCTGTGCGATGAGTTGGCGGCTATCGGAGCTGGCGCTTTGCCTCAGGTCGCCGACTTGTTCACTGGCCTACTGGCGATTCGCGACCGACTAGGCAGCGGGACCAGACCGGGACAGATCGCTGCGCGCATGAACGAGGTCAACCCGTCGGCCGACACGCTACTGCTGACTGACGTAGCGCTGGACTCCGAAGTCCAGATACCCGAGCCAGTAGCGCGCGAAGCCGCTGACGCAGCCGCGATCCTGCTTCGGCTGTCGCCGTACGCCCTCGGCTTCCCCGCCTGGCGCGACTACCACGCGAGGTTCCGCGCCCGCTACGGCACCGGCGCCCTGGTGCCGGTGCCCGACCTGATCTCGGACGCAGGACTGGGCGTGCCGGCCGGCTACATGGGCTCGGCCGCCGAGCAGCCCGCTCGCCAAGTCACCGCGCGCGACGAGAAACTGCTAGCCCTGATACAGACGGCGGTCATCGACGGCAGCAGCGAAATCGTCCTCACCCCCTCGATCATCGATGACCTGGCCGCAGTGTCTGCCGCCGACCTCGCGCCACCCGCGAGTCTGGAAATCGCCTTCGAGATCCATTCCTCCTCCGTCGAAGAGTTGGGCCGCGGTCGTTTCCGGCTCTCGGTCACCGGGACACCGCGCCCCGGTAGCAGCATGGCCGGCCGACACCTCCGGCTCCTGCCCGACGACGACCGCGCATCGATCGCCGCGGTCCTGGCCGCGACCGAACCGGATACCCTCGCCGCGCAACTCTCCTTCGCACCACGCAAGCGCCGCAACGAGAATCTGGTGCGCACCGGCGTGATCCTTCCCCACGTCATCCCGATCGGCGAAGACCGCAGCCGGTACGCCCGCCCGATTGATGTCTCAGACCTGGCCGTCACCGCCGACGACACCCGCTTTCACCTCGTCCAGATCTCCACCAATCAGCGCATCGCGCCACGCGCCCTCCACGCTCTGGAAGCTGCCATCCAGATTCCGCCCCTGGCCCGGTTCCTGTCCGACGTGGTCACAGCACGCGGCACCGTCTACCAGGGGTTCGCGTTCGGCGCTGCGGCACGCCAGCCGTACCTGCCCGCCATCCGCTACCGGCGCACGATCCTGTCGCCGGCCAGATGGCTGCTGCATGTCTCGGACCTTCCCAGCAAGGCCGCCACTGACCAAGATTGGGACGACGCGCTCACCCGATGGCGCCATCGCTGGCACGTCCCCGACCATGTCGCCATCGTTGAGCACGACCGACGACAGCCAATCGATCTCGGTCATCGGATACACCGGATGGTGCTGCGTAGCCGGCTTGAGCGATCCGGAACAGCCGAGCTGCGTCACGCCGCGGCCGCGGAAGATCTGGCCTGGCTGGGCCGCGCGCATGAAGTCCTCCTTCCGCTGGCCCTGCACAACCCGAACGCAGCCGCGCACCGCCCGGCCGCCACATCGGCCCGACCCGTCACCCTGGATCAAACCGAGCTGCCCGGCGCGAGCGATGTGCTCTACGCCCAGCTCCACACGCATCCCGCGCGCGAGGCAGAGGTCCTGACTGACCACTTGCCACTCCTGCTTGCCGACCTCGGCGACCTTACGGCGGCGTGGTGGTTCCGGCGGCACCGGAGCCTGCGCCATCCTCAGGCGGAGCCGTTCCTTGCCCTACACATCCAACTGACCACCCCAACCGACTACGGTGCCGCCGCCACACAGGTAGCGGCCTGGGCCGGGCTGCTACGCCGGAAACGGCTGATGTCGCACCTAACCCTGGCGAGCTACCAGCCACTCCGCGGCCGGTATGGTGACGGTGACGCCGAGCCGGCCGCACGGCTCGTCTTCGCCGCCGACTCAGCTGCCGCACTCGCGCAGATCGCCGTGGCAGCCCGAACTGGAACAAGCGCCCAGGCCCTCACGGTTGCCGGAGCCGTCGACCTGGCGGTGGCCTTCGCCGGGCCCACGGCGCTGGACTGGCTGATCCGCAGCCTCGCCCAAGACCGCGGACCCCTCAGCCCCGCCCTGCGGGACCAGAGTCTCCAGCTGGCAGACCCCGACCGGCAGCGAGCTAGGTTTCACCAGCTCGCCGGCGCCGACCAGATCACCGCTGCCTGGCGAGCGCGAGCAGGAGCGTTGAGCAGCTACGCCGACATCCTCAGCGCGCAACGCGACCCGGAGACAGTCCTCTTGCCGCTGTTGCGCGCGCACCACAACCGGGCGATGGGCGTTGAGCCCGACGCCGAACGGCTGACGTTCCGCCTCGCGCGTTTGTACGCGCTTCGGGCACTGGCCACCAAGCAGAAGGAGACATAGTGGCCAAGCTCGCAGCAGCCGCCAGCGCGAGCCCGATGCTCGCCGAGGTAAGCGCGCGCTTCTGCGCCGACCTGCCCACGGCGACCCCGCCACCGCAAGACGAACCCTGGCATGGTCAGTCCCTCGCCAAGGGCGCTGCTGGGATTGCCCTGCACCGTATCGAACTCGCTCAGACGCACCGTGCCGAGTGGCGGCATGCCCACGGCTGGATTATCGCAGCGACCAGCAACGGAGCCAGCGCCGCCGACAGTACCGGGCTTCTCCTCGGGGCTCCCGCCATCGCGTTCATGCTCCATGCCGCCTCCGGCAAAGACCGTTACGCCAACGCCTCCGCCGACGTCGGCCACGCCGTGGCCACGCTCGCCGAACGCCGCGTCACCACCGCCACCGAGCGGATCGCCACCGGCGCAACCACCGAGTTCATCGAATACGACCTTTTCCATGGCCTGACCGGTATCGGCGCCGTCCTCCTCCAGACCGACCCGGCCGGCGGCGCCATGGAGCAGATCTTGGACTATCTCGTCGCACTCACCCGGCCACTGCGTCACGACGAACGGACCCTGCCGGGATGGTGGGTCAGCCACGCCCCTGAGCGGCTGACGTCCGCGGCCTATGCCGGTCACGGCAACTTCGGCGCCGCCCACGGCATCACCGGACCCCTGGCGCTCCTGGCCCAGGCCGCCCGCCGTGGCCTGATCGTCAAGGGGCACCGAGAAGCCATCGAGACGATCTTTACCTTCATGGACAGCTGGCGGCAGGACTCCCCGGCCGGCTCCTGGTGGCCTGAGTGGATCACCGTCGGCGAGCTGGAGACGGGGCGCTGCAAGCAAGTCGGCCCCGAGCGGCCGAGCTGGTGCTATGGAACTCCCGGCATTGCCCGCGCTGGCCAGCTGGCTGCCATCGCTACCGGTGACACCTCCCGCCAAGCCGTCTACGAGAACGCGCTTCTAGCCTGCCTTGATGACGCCACCCAACGGAAAAGGATCATCGACGCTGGAATCTGCCACGGGGCGGCCGGCCTGTTCCAGGCCGTATGGCGTGCCGCGAACGACGCAACGGATCAGCGACTTCGCGACCGACTCCCCGGCCTTGCCGACGACTTGGCGCGCCTCGCACAAGACGAATCCACCGTCGGACCCGGTTTTTTGCTTGGACGAGCCGGATGTGCTCTGGCGGTCCAGACCGCAGCGACCGATGCCGCACCGATCTCGGGATGGGACGCATGCCTGCTCATCGACTGACTCGCGTCACTCAACCTGTCAACGACTCGGCCATCGGCGAAGCCCTCGCCGGTCAACCGCTAGCAGCGGTTGCCGACCGGCACCACCTGAACGTCGCCGAGCTGGCCGAAGCCGTCGAGATCTACCGCGCTGCCGGGCGCCACGCCCTCCTTCAGCAAACGTCAACGACGTGGCACCAGGTCTACGTCCAGTTCATCAACTGGGGCGCCGCCGAATTCGCCGCCTCCGAACATCTGGCCCCGATCCTGCGCAGAGCGGAGGCCGAAGGTCGCCTCGCCGCGTGGTGGTTCATGCGGAAACACCCTTACTGGCGCCTCCGACTCAAGCCGGGCCCAGCTGGTGGCGACCTGCCCGCAGACTTCGCGACCGAGCTGCACTCTCTCACCCAAGCGAAGCAGATCGCCGCGTGGCACACTGGAATTTACGAGGCCGAGACAGCCGCCTTCGGCGGTTTCTCCGATGTCGCGCACGATCTGTTCACCGCGGACAGCTCCGCGATCATCGATCTTCTCCGACCCCCGGGCATTCCCCTCGGCCGGCGCGAATTGTCCGCCCTCCTAATCAGTACCCTGTTCAGGTCCGCACGGCTGGAATGGTACGAGCAGGGCGACGTGTGGTCCCGGGTTTGCGCAGAACGACCTCTTCCCGACGACGTCCCCCAAGACAAGATCACGCACATGGGGAACGGACTGCGCCAACTCCTCCGCACCGACACCAGCGCCGACGGCCCATTGTTCGGCGCTGCCGGAAGCTTGCAAGCCGCTGCGGACTGGGTCGATGCTTTTCGCACAGCCGGCCTTGCCCTCGGGACAGCCGCTCGATCGGGAACGCTTCAGCGCGGCCTCCGCGAGGTCATGTCCTATCTGGTCATCTTCCACTGGAATCGCCTCGGCCTACCGGCCCGAACACAGAGCATCCTCGCTGGCGCCGCGAAGTCCGCCATCCTCGGACCGCCGCCTTCTCCCGCCGAGCCGCAGTCATGATGGCCTCGCCAGGCGCGCCCCAGCCCGATCCGCTCCGGCGCGTCCTGGCGCTCCTGCCACTGACCCGAATGACCCGACCCCGCTGCGCCGAGTTGCCGCAACGGATCGAAGAGATCGCGGACCTCGCCCGAACCGCGACCGATCAACCGGGACTCGGCAATGAGGAACGTCTCAACCGCGTCTGTGCGGCGCTGAATCTGGCCGCGCTGGTGGCCGCCGACTGCGGCCTTCCCGATCTCGCGATCGACTTCTGCGAGCGGCAGTTCCAGATCTTCCACGCGGCCTGGCCCGTCACTGGAAACACGGCCATCTGCGCCCTCCAACCCGTCGTAAACCTGGCACGCCTGGCCAACCGGAGAGGCGATCACGAAGCGGCCTACCAGTCCTTCGACGAACTCAACAACGCGGTCCACCACGGCGACGCTATCGCCGTCAACGGCGTCGCCGTCTCCTTCGCTGGCTTCACGACATCCGCCTCGGATCTCTCCCTTGCGGCGCCGTGGCTGCGTGACGTGCTTCGGGTGGAAGGCACACGCGCGCTGACAATGGCAGGACGCTGGCAGGCGGCAACCGAGCACGCCGCCCGGTACGACGACTCACCCGAGCGGCTACGCGAACACCGCCAGGTGCTCGCCGTATCCCAAATTCTCGACGGCCAGGCCGCCGTTGCCACCAGTCTCATCCTTGAGTCCGTCATGACCGAGGCGTGGGAACGGGCGGTCGCCCTGTGCCTACGTCTGTTCGCAGCTCAAAGCGTCGGAGACAACGATACAGAGGCAGCTACCAGTCTCGGCGAAGCCGTGGCACTCCTGCGGCTCTCCCACGAGCGGCGAACTGCCGTTTTCCGGTGTCGGCTTGGCTCGGTCGCCATCGATCTCATCGGGCCCTCGTCGCCCAACGATGCACTGCTCCTTGAGGCGCAGCTCTTTGCGGACGCAGCGGGCTCGGACGACGCCTACGTTGCGCGCGAATTACTCAGCCACTCATTGGCTTGGTCGATGCCCGCGCCACAACAGTTCGCACCCCTCGCCGAAATGGTCCAGAAGGCAGGGCTCGACGCCGGCGGCGTTCCGGAGCCCACGCTCGCTGCACTCCGCGACTCCGTTGGCGTCGCCGAGGCCGTCCTATCATGGCTGCTCAGAGCAGACGGGAATCAACATGACCCGCACGCCTAGTACAGGAAACGGTGCTGGGTATAGGGGTTGATACGCCTAGCGGTTGGTCCTGGCAGGCTCTGGCGCGTCGCGTCGTCGAGCGGGACGAGGAAGCGATCGAGCTGTTAAAGAAGGAGGCTATGCGAGAAGATGGCACCATGATGAGGCGCAAGTCCTCCGCAAAGGTTGCCACCATAGGCGTGACACGTGTTCAACTTGCCGTTCAAGACAAACTCGGATGGTTGTTCAGAGAGCAACCTACCGACGATTACGGGATCGACGCTCAAGTCGAGGTCATAGACGGTGAGAACGTAAGCGGACGTCTGATAGCGCTTCAAATTAAGAGCGGAGAGAGTTGGTTTAACGACGCCGCGCTCGGTGGATGGTGGTTTCGCCCCAACGACGACCACGTGCAGTATTGGCTTAACCATTCACTTCCCGTCGTAGTGGTTCTCTACCACCCTGGAACCAAGCGGTGCTATTGGCAGCTGGTTAACCAGGAGACCTTGGCGAGAACGCAAGCGGATGGCTGGAAGCTCCTTATTCCCGCCACGCATGTGTTAGACGAAACGGCGGCGTCAGCTCTAGTCGAGGTGGCTGACGCAGATCCATCGGTGCTGAGAATACTGCGGCCAACGAAACCTCCGCTGGGTGTTCCGATTGAAAATTGCGACAATCCATTCCAGCTCGAAGTTCATCGGCCGATTGTCGTCAATGGAGCTCCGATCGGTCCTACTTCGTACGTGCTTCGAACTCATGATCACGTGCTCAAGGACGCGCTGTCTGACCCAGAATCAAAACTAATCGTTATCGTCGGTGGATCTTCCACCGGCAAGACGCGTGCGGCCTATGAGGCGGTCAGAGGTATGAACGGCTGGCGCTTGTATCATCCAATCTATCCGAGCAAGTCTGACGCACTCATCGCAGCCCTCGAATCCAATGACCTCGAACCAAAAACCATCCTCTGGCTGAATGAACTGCAAGACTACCTACTGGGGGACAAAGGCGAGACGGTAGCAGCTGCCTTGCGCCTCGCATTGGTGGAAGCGGAAGAAGTAGTGGCTATAGGTACAATGTGGCCAGAGTATTGGCAAAAACTGACCGCGTATGGAGTTGAGTCTGAGTCTTTCCCGCAGAGCCGCGATCTAATAGGCGGGATAGCCGTCAGAGTCGATATAGATAATGCGTTTGACCTGGCTATCTACGCCGAGGCGGCCCGAAACGATGCTCGCATGCGGCTCGCCCTACAAGCGTCTCCAAATTCGATCACGCAATATATTGCAGCCGGCCCAGCTCTTTTGGATTTTTATAGCGATTGCGTTAGTGCCGATCCTGGCGCATGGGCCGTTATGTGTGCAGCGATGGACGCGCAACTGATGGATTCGACAAATCCCGTTACCGAGGATTTCTTAGCGAAAGCGGCTCAAGGGTATTTGAGCGACGAGCAGTGGAATCTGTTACCGGATAGATGGTTTCCCGCTTCCATTAGGTACGCCTCCACGCTTCTGCGGGGTGCTGTGAGACCACTCTCTAAAGTACGGCCTAGGGCTGTCGGTGCCGACGTTACTAGCTATCGAATCGCCGACTACCTGCTTCAGCACGCGAAGAATACTAGAAGCGAGGCTCCAGTTCCCGCGAGTTTCTGGTATGCCGCATGTTCAGCAGAGCTGTCCGACGATCAGATCTCTTCTTATGCGCGTGCCGCCGATGACCGCGCGATGCATAGCGAGGCAGCCGAGCTCTGGCTCAAACTTGTAGAGTGGGGCGACTTGGAGGCTCTTTCTGCGCTACTTACAAACCCATCCCTCCCATCGGACCAGTCTATGAGGCTTGCTGTGGAGATGGTGGAGAAAATTGATGTTCAAGACGTATGGCAAATCCAATGGGCTTTGACTGAGCTTATCGACTATCCAGAGCTTACTGGAGCGCTAGTGGAACGCGTCGCTCAAGAGACTGAGATACTTGGCATTGGCTCTCCATTCGACATGTTTGTCGTACTGGAGGAGCTGAAGACGGCAGGCAAGGCTTTAGCCTTTACTGCTTACGTCGAGAAGATAGCCGCCCGTTGTGATGAAATAGTACTCGGCGATTTAAGTAATGAGGTCGATCTGATTCATATCCTCGCGGAATCTGGCAGTGACCGCGCCGCCTTAGCAGCCATGAGTATTGCTGCTCGCTATTTCGACCGGACATCTCTTATCCCCGAGGACCTTGCACGGCTACTAGTAGTAACAAAAGACCGTGATGTTCGACTCTATAGGGATATTCGAGAGAAGCTTAAAGTCGACTCAATTTCGTTCAATTTAACTGATCCGAATACGCTTCATTCCGCGGCATGGAACCTAGTTTCCGGAGGTATGGAAGATGCTGGGCGAGACTTGCTTGCGAAATTTGCTGGACAAATCGATGATGTAGAACTTGGGAGCACATATGCGCCGCTGGAGATTTTGGCGACGCTTACTCGCTATGATTTCAACGATGCCGCAAATGAGCTAGCCGTCAAGATATCGCTTGAATTTGATCCCGTACTTTCGCATATGTCTCAGGTCGCGCTGACCCATCTTTGGGCGATGTGTGACCGAGCGCCGTTTTATGCGATGGCACATCGTGTAGCACGGAGTGGCCCAATTCTACCAATTGAGGGGGCGGTAAAGCTCATCAAATATCTTCAAGGCCAATCGCTTGACGAGCTGGCTTCGCTCTACGCATCGCGCGTTGATGATTTCCGTCGTCGTGAAGGGGCATAATTGACGTTTGAAAGCGGGCCCTGCTAGATCAAGCGACCAGATGCTCTCGGCAGGGTTGGTCTCCGGGCGTATTCGGGCAGTACCACCAGGATCTGCCGCTGCCGTACTAGGAGCGTTCTGAAAATCTTCCGATGAGGTCGTCTGGTTCTGCCGGATGGCCTCGTCGTTTGTCTGGTTTGGTAGTGGGCCGGGGGCTGGTGTGGCCGGGGTCGCTTCAGTTGGTGACCTTGGTGAGGATCCAGCTGGTGTCGGTGGGGGCCAGGCCCAGGTTGATCAGGCGGCGCAGGTTGATGGCTCCGGTGCGCAGCAATAGCCAGGCGTCGTTCTTGATGGTCCCGAGGTAGTGCAGGCGTCTGCCGTGTGCGGTGAGGTGGGCGATGCCGCGTTCGACTGCGGGGCGCCATTGTCGGTATTCGTCCTGCCAGTCCGGGTCGGTGGCGGCTTGGATCCGGGCGGCGGCCTGCATGTCGTGATGGTCGGTGATGGTCAGGTGACGTCCGTTGATGGCTTTGGTGCAGCGTTCGCGCAGCGGGCAGTTGCGGCAGAACGTTTTGAACGAGGCGTTGCGCTCGCCGGCCGGGCGGGGCTTGCTCAAGGCGACGGTGTGTCCGGCCGGGCAGGTCGCGGTGCCGGCGGCGGTATCGATGGCGAAGTCATCCAGGGTGAACCCGCCGCGGGTGGTCTGCCGCAGTGGCGCCGGCTTGCAGAACAGGTCGTGTCCGGCCTTGGCGAGTTCGGCGCGGATGGCCGCGCCGCCGTAGGCGCAGTCGCCCAGCACCGCCAGCGGCCCGGTGGCGTCGGTGAGCAGTTCGGTGGCGAGGGCAGCCTCGTGGTGCTCTGGGCCGCAACCCGGGCGCATCTGCACCGCGGTGAACAGCCCGGTCTGCGGCTCCAAACAGACATGAGCCTTGAACCCGGCCCGGTAGTCGGACACGGTCTTGTGGATGTGCCGGGCCGCAGGGTCGACGGTGGAGATCACCCGGTCCCGGACCGTGCCCTTGGCGATGCGCCAGCGACCGTCCCGCCCGTCGGAGTCCGGCGCGAGTTCCACGTCTTGACCTGCGACCAGCGCCAACAGCCCGACCGCGTTCGCCGCAGCCTCGCCGTACTCGGTCTCGGGCAGATGCCCCAGCAGCATGTGTGCATCGGTCACCAGGGCATCGACCAGCCCGTTGCGGGCCTGGTCGTCGTCCCAGGCGATCCGCGGCTTGCCCGGATCGGCGTAGTCGTGCGCCGTACAGTGCCGGGCGACGACCTCGCCGGCGCCGGGCACCTCCCGCACGACCCGGCGGATGGCGGCGATCAGCTGTGTGACGGTGTCCTGGGTGGCCACCGCGTCGGTGAACACTGTCGAGTCCAGTACTCGGCGCCGCTTGCCGCGCAGCACCCCGGTCGCATCCACGACCTGCCGCACCCGCGTAAACAACCAGTCCGTGGCGCCGTTCGCGGCCAGGCGCCGCCGGAAGTACACGAACAACGAGGCATCGAACCCCGGATCGTGCAGCCCCAGCCCGGCAGCGGCCTTCCAGCGCAGATCCACCCGCAACGCCACAGCCGCCTCCGGATCGGAGATGTTCTGCAGCACCTGCAGCACACTGGCCACCGCCAGCACCTGCGGCGGTATCGACGGCCGCCCGTTCGAGGAGGGATACCACCCGGCGAACATCGACTCCGGGAACAACTCGTCCCGATGCTCGGCCAAGAACGCGAACACACTCGAAGCCGGTATCAACTCCCGGCAGGTCGCCCACACATCAGGGCCCACCGGCGCCTCGCCACGCCTCCCCATCACACCAACCAGCATGACTCCGAATCGGCCGATCCAGGGCCAAACCGGCCAAGATTTTCAGAACGCTCCTAGCGCACCAGGCTGCTCGTGGCCGCGATCAGGTCGTCCGCCGTGATCGTGGTGATCGCGGATGTCGTCAGCAGCGCTCCTGAGTCGGCGAGCCGGAGATCACGCTGTGCAATCGACTTCTCATAGAGGTTGCGGACGAATCTGGCGTTTCCGAGCTCGTCGATCCTGCCGCTGTCGCAGACGCGCGACATGATAAACTTCAATTCCACTGTCGCGGCGTCATCGAACGAGTTCTGCCCCGTTGAGGCCATGCAGTTGGCGATTGCTAGAAGCTCGGCGCTGTCATAGCTCGGGAAGTGGACGCGGGTTGTGAATCGGGACGACAGGCCGGGATTGTCTGCGGCGGTTTGGAGTGGCCCGGGTCTGGCGGCTAGAAGTGGCCCTGGGCCAGTTGCACTCGTGCCCGTTTTGTCTAGTGGCGGTCTCGGCTGGCCCACCCCGTCTCGCGGGCGCACAGCCGCATCAACGCAGGTCTAGCCACCGCCCTGCGGGCCCAGCCCGGGCCACTCAGATCGAAACCCAGCATCTGGATAGCCAAGAGACCGGGCCACTTCTAGCCGGGCGGATTCCAGTGTTGTTCGCAACACGGCGTCATTAGAGTGTTGCGATGAGCTTACCGAACAGCTCGGCAGGGGTGTCCCAGTCCAGGATCTTGCGGGGGCGGTCGTTGAGTTCGGCCGCGACGACGGCGAGGTCTTCGGCGCTGTAGAGGGACAGGTCGGTGCCTTTCGGGAAGTACTGGCGCAGCAGGCCGTTCATGTTCTCGTTTGAGCCGCGCTGCCAGGGGCTGGCGGGGTTGCAGAAGTAGACCGGGATCCCGGTGGCGCGGGTGAACTCGTCGTGCCGGCTCATCTCGCTGCCTTGATCCCAGGTCAGCGAGCGGGCGAGCTGTGGCGGCAGATCGGCGAAGACGTGGACGAGGGCGTCGCGGACGTGCTCGGAGCTCTTGCCGTCGGGAAGGTGGAGCAACACGACGTAGCGGGTCGTGCGGTCGACCAGCGTGCCGATGGCCGACCGGTTGCCTCGGCCGAGGATGAGGTCGCCTTCCCAGTGCCCGGGCTCCTGGCGGTCGTCGATGTCAGCCGGCCGTTGGCTGATCAGCGTTCCCGGATCGATGAAGCGCGTTGCACGGCGGTCGGCGTGCCGCCGCGGCCGGCGGGCCTGCCGACCGGTGCGCAGCCCGCCGGACCGGCGGTCCAGGCCACCGCGGTGGGTCAGGTAGACCGCCTGGTAGATGGTCTCGTGCGCGAGGTGACGCTCCGACTCGTCCGGGAACGCGTCACGCAGCGCGCGGCTGATCTGCTCCGGACTCCAGCGCTGGTTGAGGCGCTGCTGGATGTACGCCTTCAGCTCCGGGTCGCGGCGTATCTTGCCGTCCTTGGAGCGGGCCCGCCGCACCGCGGCCCGCTGCTGTGCGTAGAAGGGGTGGTACTTGCCGGTGCGGGGATGGCTGTTGCGACGCACCTCCCGGCTGATCGTGGCGGGGTTCCGGCCCAGTTCCCGCGCGATGCCCCGCAGGGTCTTCCCAGCGCGCAGCAGGTCGGCGATCGCTATCCGCTCGTCCTCGGACAAGAACCGTGAGGACAGCCCGCCGTCCTCACGCCGTTCGGCAATCGGTGCGTAGACACGCTCACGCCCAGCCCGATCGACGACTGTGCGGCCGTACCTCCACCGGTAACCCGTCTTGGGGTCGACCCCCACCTCCCGACACGCCGCCGCGTTGCTCATCCCCTGTGACATCAACCGAAGATACCGATCACGCTTGTCCGCCTGGGGCGCAGGCCCGGGCTTCCCGGGTCTCCCGAACGGCTTGGTCATCGCAACGTCCCTTACTCAGGCGTTGCGACCTCCTCTAGAACCCGCCCCGCCAGACCCGGGCCACATGAAGCCGCCACAAACAGGGTAGCCATGCTCAGGCGCGCCGCTGCGTCCGCGTGCTGCCCTGACTCGATCTGGTACGCGGTGACGGCTCGCCACACGTCCAACCTGTTGTCGAGCTGTTGGCCCGGCGCGTGCCGGCCGAGCCAGTAGGCGGAGGAGAGGGGTGTCCTGTTGCTGGTGCGCAGCGCCCCGAGATGCGCGGAGTGCCGTTCCATGGCTCGCAGCGCCTTGGGGCGGTCGACGCCGAGGTGATGTAGGCCGAGCCATCCGTCCGCGCATGTGGGGTCGTGCTCCACAGTGGCGAGGAAGCCACTGCGTGCGGCCTCGGTGTCCCTGGCGCCGAGCGCGCGCACTGCGGCGCGCCAGGACGACTCGGCTCGTCGGCGCGCGAGCAAGCCGGGCTTCTGGTCTGCCTCTTCGCTGTTCATGCTGACTACTCCATGTACGGCCGGTGCACCCAAAGCGCGCGAAGCATCCTACGTTCCCGGGTGGCTTCTGACTGCTCAGGCTGTGTTAGCGCGGTAGGAACCATTCTGAGGTATGCAATAGATGCATATATATTGTCCCATGAATCTCCACATTTTGTCAACTGTAATCTACGGTTTACCGTTGACATAGATGTTGGTACAAGCGCGGGCGGCTGCGTCAGGACTCGTCGCTTTCCCCGGTGGCCGGATTCGCCTTCGCGGCGCGGCGCAGCTCGCGGTTGCGGGCGTGGTTCTGGTCCGATTCGACGAAGTCGGGTCGGCGCTGGTCGAGATAGGCGGCAAGCCCCGCATCGGTAACCCGGGCCCACCGGCGGGAGTCGTGGTGGTACTGCCACCATGCTCCGGCGAGGTGAGCGATGTCCTCGAAGGCTTCGGAGAAGAACGTCGCCTCCCCGGTCTGGTGCTGGCGGGACATCTCTCGGTCGCTCAGGATGAGCGTGTCGGATCCGATCTCCGCCACCACAAGTTCCGCCGGGACGGCGGACTCGGTGGCGGGCCGGCCGCGCAGGATCTTCGGCATCATCGCGATTCGTCCTTCCTGCGTCACAGGCTCTGGGTCGGGCCGTCGTACTGCACGTCACGTCCGGTATCGCGTTGTGGCTGGTAGTCGCGTTCGACGTCCTGCCGGTATTCGTGGGTGTGCTGGAGCTGGCGCACCGCGCTTGCGGCCGAACCGATGGCGTAGGCCGGAGATACGTCGTCGCGCGACGCGCTGTTCGACAGCCGCTCGGCGGTGGCAGCGAGCTTGGCGGTCAGGTCGTCGGCCAGCAGCTGGCGTCCTACGGTGAACGCCGCGTCCTCGGGGATCTCCATGTCCCGCAGCGTGGTGATGTAGGCGGGAACGGCCGCGTACGGCTGTAGTCCGAATTGGTCAGTTCCGAGCGCGTCGTAGGCAGCGGCGCGGCGAGCCAGGTTCCAGGCGACGGTGATCTCGTCGACCGGTTCGTCCAGGCTGTCGATGTAGACGATCGTCTCGTAGACCTCACGGCGCGGGCCGGCGGCAAAGCGGTCGGAGCCGAGCCACGTTGAGACCTCGCGGATGTCCTCGGGGTGGCGCATCAGGTCGGCGAGCACCTGGTCCTGGCGGGCGAGACGTTCAGGTTCGGTCTGGTCGATCTCTACGGCTGCGCGGCCTGAGGCGATGTCGCTGATGTGCGCGAGTTCCGCCATCGGTCCGAACCGTGTCGCGTGGGTGCCCAGTGCCTCGGACAGCAGGGCCAGGTGCTCGCTGATCACCGCTGGTTCGGTGCCTGCCTGGGCGATGGCGCCGATGCGCTCGGCGTGTTCGGCGAGGTCCCGCCGGAAGGCCGCCTCCTGGACCATTCGAGCATAGGTCGGCGCGTGGTCTGGATCGGGGGTGTTGAGGGCGAGCGTGTGCAGCTCGAATTCCCACGCGAAGTCCATGGCCGGCAAGCGGGTGGCGACGTGGTCCGCGAACGCGACCCCGGTCAGGGACGGTGCGGCGGCGTGCACGTCCTGAATCGCGGCGTAGATGTCGCGGTGTCGCTGGAGCTCGAAGTCCTCGGTTCGCACGTACCGCAGTTCGTCGAGTTGGGCCGGGTCGGTCAGCAGGGCGCCGAGCAGCGCTCGTTCGGTGCTCATGGTGATGTCCGACATGATCAGTTCTCCTTCTTACCGGTCATCACTCGGCGCATCCGAGCGCGTTCTGCGATCACCCGGTCCACTTCGCAAGTGTTGGCGATGAACTCCTCGATCGAGGCGATGGCCGCCGGGTCGTCGATCTTGATCCATCGGTTTCGGGTGCGCTGCCACCAGTTGTCCTCGTAGCGCAGGCAGCCCTTGACGGTGGGCAATTCCAGGGCCTCGCTGGCGTCGATGGCGATCTGCATGGCTGCCGCCGTGATCCACTTTTCGTCCTGCATGGTGGTGCGCGGCCTTCCGCTCATCAGGGTTGCCAACGGGATGTTCTTAGTCGGGGTGTGGCTGCGCCACTGCTCGTATAGGGCGCGGTCGGTCGCGGCCAGGTGCTCGGCGCCGCGGTGGCCGGCTCGGCAGGTGCGGGCGTAGAACGGGACGGTGATCTCGACGAAGGCGCGCAGTTCCCGGTGCCAGGAGTGCGCCGTGTCTCCGGCGGCCCGGTTTGGACGGTCGTATATCTCCGTGCGCCAGATCATCAGGGCCCACAGTTCCTCGACGAGGCCGGGGTGCTGCGGCCAGCACGGTGGAATGCGTTCCTCGATCGACAACTCGTAGCGGTCGTGCAGCCATACGACCCAGTCGATCAGCTGTGTCCAGGCCACATCGCGGTCTGGGGCGCTGAGTGAGTGCCATTCGGGGATGCCGCTGCCGCGCGGCGGGCGCGGCCGGCGGGTCTCCCTCACTGCTCGCGGCAGGGGTATCGACGAGGGCCGGGCCGAGTGGGCAATCCGCCCGTCGCGGGTGCGTCCGGTAGTCACTTCATGTCCCCAGTCCCTGCGGTCTCCATGGCCAGGGCGGCGCGTGCTTGGCGCACCGCGACTTCGAAGAGCTTGCGGTCCGGACCCTCGTAGTGCCTGGTCATGCGGATGCGAACGGGTGCGGTCGAGCCGTGGAAGACGAGGGCTTCGCGTCGCAGGGTGGAAAGGCCGCGAACGTCCGACGCCGTAAGCACGGGCCGGTTCTCGTACGAGGTCTGAACCGTGGTGCCGTTCGCGCCGCGTTGCAGCGACCCGACGGCCTGTTGGTAGTCCCCGGCGAGGCGACACAGGTCGTCGATCTCACTGCCGCTGAGGCCACCCAGGATGACCTTGGCCGTGGTCGCGCCCCAGATCATCTCCGCGCCGATCGGGCCCCATTTGTCTGCGGCTTGCGCCATGTTCTGAAGCACCACTACGACGAAGATCCCTGATCCGCCGGAGTAGCTGAGCAGGTCTGGCAGGTCCGGCAGCGGGGAGACGTTCGCCGCCTCGTCCAGAAGTACGCCCAAGGGAGGGTCGAGTCGGCCGCCCGGGGATAGGTCGCCGAGCCGTTTGGCGGCCTCGGTGACCGTCTCGATGAACGCCGAGATGATCGGTGCCAGTCCGCCGGCCTGTTTGGCGGACACCAGCACGTACAGCGTGCCGTTGGCGCGCAGGAACTGCTCGATGTCCATGCTCTGGTCGATGGGCCCGCAGAACACCTCGCGGGCGGTCGGAGACATCAGAGGGCTGAGTCCGATAGTGGCGGTTGCCCACAGGTTGGCCTTGGTGACCTGCGGGGAGGCGTACATGTCGGCGAGCATGTCGGCTACCCCGGGCTCGGTGTCGGGGTGGTCGCGTAGCAGGCGAACGGCTGTGTCGTCGCGTTGGTTGAGCGACCAGCGCACCACGTCGTTCATCGACCCGCCGGTCAGCGCGGCGGCGTGCAGCCAGGCTGCAACTAGGTTGGTCGCCGACGAGCCGAAGAACCCGGCATTGGAGGAGTCCTGCTGTGCGTTCGAGCCGCCCTTGCCGACGCGCACGATCGTCTCGGCTCGCGCCTTGGCGGTGTCGTAGACGTGGCACCCGGCCGCCGGGGACCACTGCACTCCCTTGGGCCACTTGGGCATCCCGGTCGGGGCGAGCACAAGGACCGGGCCGACCAGGGCTCGCAGGGAGGCGGTCGCCTCGACGATGTCGCGGCGCACGGAAGTGACGATGGCCGGCCCCTTCCAACGGTGCAGCATCGGGATCATGACCTGGCTCGTTTTGCCCTGCCGGGCAGCGGCCAGGACGAGGACGGACTCCTCGGCCGACAGCGCGATCTTCGCGCTCCCCGGGATACGCCGACCCAGAACCGTGCCGACGTCCTCCACGTCGATCCGCTGGCCCTCCAGCGAGGGCCTGATCGTGGCGCCCATCTTGGTCACGGCACTCGTGGACAGGGCCTGCTGCACCTCGCTCCCGGAGGCGAATCCGCGCACGCGGCGTGTGCCGCGGTGGGCGATCTGCCGCCACAACACGGTGATCACCGTCCCCAAGAGAGCGAGAGCAAGGATGGCGGCGGTGACGAACCCGGCACGGCCGGGCAGGTCGGCGCGGGCGGCGATCGGCCACGCCTGCTTCGGGTCGCCCCAGTGCTTCGGCAGCGCCTTGGCGATCTGGAGAGTCTGGCCGATGGTGACGTGCGGCCACGCGAACTCGAAGAGCAGACCGGCCAACTGCCCGGCAAGGTACAGAGCCAAGGCGCCGCCGATACCCACGATGATGAGCGCGGCGATGACATAGTCGATCGGCTCGTCCAGAAGCGGGCGGCGCGGCAGCGGAGCGGGCGCAGTGGAGGACACGGTTCAGACCGCCATTTTTTCGTTTGTATAAAAGAGCTGACGCTCAAGTGGCGAGAGCACGGTCTGAACGATGTGCGAGGAGGTGCGCCCGACCTTCCAGACCGCACGGCCAATCTGCGCGCCCGACCAAGAGGAGATGTGCGCGCACTCAACGTCGGTCAGACCGATCTCGTCGCGGGTCATGCGCAGCGGCGCGGTGTCCTGGCGCAGGCAGATCCGCACGTCGCAAGACGCGATCAGGTTGCGGGCGATGGCGACTTCCTCCGAGCCGGCCGCGCCGACCTGTTCGAAGTCGGCGAGCCGGTGAGTGGCCAGCAGCTGAATCGTGCCCTGCGCACGGGAGAGGCGCAGGTCACTGTCGAGTTTGCGGATCATTGCGGGTACCCGCATAGCGCGCCACAGCTCGTCGCGCACCACCAGGCGCACCGGTCCGTTCGGCTCATCGATCGCGGCTTGGCCCCACGAGGACACGCAGGCCAGCACCATCGCCACGGTTTCGTCGCCGCGACCGTCAATGTAGGACAGGTCCACGGTCTGGATCGGGGCGTCGAAATCGAGCCGAACCGTCGTCGGCCCGTCGAACAGGCCGCTAAGCGAGCCGTGGATCATGTTGCCCAGGGCATCCGTCACGGGCCGGATCAGCTCGCGCAGCTCGGCCACCGAGTCATCACGGACCCGAAGGTCCACAGCCATCGAAGGGTCCGGATCGCGCAGCAGCGCCCACACCTCGGGGATCGTCGGGTCCTTCAGCACGCTCGCCCCGACGGCCTGGCCGGACGCGTGGCGGATGGCCAGCGAGATCGCCGCCTCCTCGGTCGGGGTCAGCGCCCGCTCCAGTCGCATGACCAGCAGCGTCGAAAGCAGCGTGACCCGGCGGCGGTGCACCTCGTCCAGGCGCTCGCGCAGCAACTCCGGATCTGCCGGCAGGTTTCTTCCCAGCGGCCCCGAGTCGAGGGGGTTCAAGCGATTACCCAGGCCCGGACCGAGCTCAACCGGCTCGACGCCCAGAGCCCTGGCCAGCGGCGCGTACTCGTTCTTGATGTCACCGAGGACGAAGGTCTTGACCCCGTACGGCATGAGCCGCAGCGAGATCGCCTTGGCGGTGCCGCTCTTGCCGACGCCCGGCATCCCGGTCAAGGCGATGTTCGGGTTCGTGATCACTCCCTTGGAGAGCCACACCAAGGGGTGACAGGTGAACGATCCGCCAGTCAGGCAGTCGTACCCCATGTAGGCGCCGGCCGCGGGCATCCCGCCGCCGTACAGCCACGGATACAGCCCCTGGACCTGCGCGGTCGAGCCGCGGAACGTGGGGACCGGCGGGAAGCGGGGGCTTCGGCCATGGAAGGGCTTGGCGCGTCCGAGCCGGGGCGGAAGCGGCTCGACGGCCGGGCGCTGCTTGGCGGCCTTGTTCTTCGTCGCCTTGACCGGTCGGGTTGTCACCGTGCCGCCGAGGGCGGCGCCGAGGTCGAACTCAGGCAGTTTGTTGCGTCGTCCCATGGCGGTTACCAGCGCTTCCGGGGCAGGCCGAAGCCCAGTGGCAGGCAGCTGAGGGCGAAGCCGATGTCCTGGGCGAACCACATGCGCCGCAGTTCGATCCGTGCGGCGGCGGCGTCGGCCTCCAGCGCGGCGCAGGCGTCGGGCAGCTGCTCGGGGTCGGTGACCGTCACGGTGACGTATCCGGTGAACCGCGCCAGGCCGTGGCCTGCGGAACGTTCGGCGTCCTGCTCGTTCGCGCGGAGCAGCGCGTCCTTCTCGTGTTCGGGCACGATCTGCCCGGTGCGCTCGCGCATCCGAACAGCGACGCTGCGCGCGGTGCGCTCGCGCATCACGTCACGCTCGGCGATCCGCGGCGAGAGCGGTTCGATGTGTATCGAGAAGCTGCGACGGTGCTCACCTTCTCCGAGCAACGGCGCGAGGCACGTGGCCGGAACCTGGTGCTTGGGCCAGTTGTAGACCCAGTACGTCACCGACGTCGCACCGTCGTGCGCGTAGGTTCCCGCGTTAGCCTGCGCTGCGGCCGGCCCGGCGAGGGCGGGTACGACTCCGGAGGGAAGCCCGTCGACGTCCTTGCCAGTCGCCGCCGACGACTCCGCTGAGGCCCGCCGCTCCGAGAGGTGGCGCACCGAGTCCGGGTCGTAGGCGGTGCGGATGACCTCGGCCAGGTCGCGGGGGGTCAGCCACTCGTCGATCATCAGGTCGGCGCTGGTCACTGACCCGGCGACCGCGCGCATGTGCCTGGCGAGCACGCTCGCCGCTGCGGCCGGGCCGCCGCCCGCCGTCTTGATCGCGTGAGCGGCACGCCGCGCATCAAGGGTGAAGGCCAGGTACGCTTCCCGGTTTGATGTCGAGACGGTCGCAGCTCCCAGCAGCTGCTGGGAGACCTCCAGCGCCAGGATCGGGGCGTCGTTGCTGATGTGGTCCTCGTGCCAGCGGCGCAGCTCGGCGCCGCTCTCCGGCACGAGCCTCTGAAGTGCCTGCACGCGGGTGATGGGGTTGCCCTCAGTGCACAGCCCGGAGATCAGCGAGCCCCAGCCGGCAACCCGCTGGTCGCGCCGGCCCGAGTCCACCAGGCCGATGCCCGGGAAACGAACCTTCGCGACGGCGGTGTAGGACTGCTCGTGCCGGTTGTACGCGACAGCCAGCTCCCGCCCATTGCCCATGTCCGCCACCAGGATCCGAACTGGGGCAAGAAACCCGGGAAGGTCGGGGATGGAAGTGGCCTTGCCTCCCTTGCTGAGCGGGGAGAAGGCCGCACCGAGGAACTTGTGCTGGTTGCGGGTGCGCAGCGCGGCATAGGAGACCACGGCCATCGCCCATTCGTCGGTCGTGCGCCCGGCGATCCGGACGAACACAAGCAGCGCGAGCACGAGGGAGACGGGCCAAGCGACGACGATCCCGGACGTGTGCGACATGGCGATCGGCATCGTCGCGATCAGCACGGCTGCACCGAGCATCAGTGCTCGTTGAGTGGACAGGCCGAACATAAAGTTGATCTTCTCGACCTGCCAGCCTTGGTAGGCGCGTGCGCTGGCTTGTGCGCCGGTCCCGCCAGTGTGTGTGGCCTGGCTCATCGGTCATTCTCCTTGCCTTGCGGATTCACGTCGGTGGTGCGCGGCTGGTCTGTCGTCGGCGGGCTCACGGTGTCCTGATTCACCCGCGGCTTTGGGGCATCGGCGGGCGACGGTCCCTGCTGCTGGCGAGCAGCGCTGGCCAGATCCGGCTGCTGTGGGGCCAGCTGCGGCGCCTGCGCGCGGCGCGTCTCGGCGCTGGCCGGGACGCTGGTCGGCGGAGCGGCCTGGATATCGGGCGATTCGACTGGGCGCGGCGGAGTGGGGTAGTCCGCTTCGCGTTCCTCGTACGGCATCGAGGCCACCGGGTCACTCGGTCCAGCGGCGTACTCGGCTCGCTCGGGGATCTCCTCGGACTCGTATCCGGCGCTGTAGTTCATGGGCTCGGGCCGGTGCCGCTCCACAGTCGATACTCCGGCGGAGCCAAGCTGGTCGTTGGATCGACCTGGCGGATTCTGCTGCTCGGCGATGGTCTGATTCGTTCGCTGCTGCCTGCCATCGCCCGACCGCTGGCCCTGCCGTCCGCCCTGTTGGGGAATGGAACCGGCGGCCTGGTGGTAGGGGTTCGCGTTCGACAGGCCGGCGTGTCCAGCCATCTGCTCCATGCGACCGGACACCGCATTGATCGCGCCTTGGGCCGCCTTCGCGCCGGCCAGTGCAATCCCGACCGGTCCTGCCGCAGCCAGGGCGGTGCTCGCCTTGCCCATCGCGCCCTTGATCGCATCCTGCTTCGCGGCATCCGCACCCTCGCCGACCGCACCCGAGCCACCTGGCCCCGGCCCCATGCCGAGCGCAGACTTCGCCGCCGTGGTACGCGCTTCAGCTGACTTCGAGAAGTCAGCGGTCGAACCGCCACTGCCCTTCGCACCGCCGCCGGTGGCGCTGGCCATCGCTGTGGCGCGCCCGGAGGCGAAGCCGAGCAGTCCGCCAAGCCCGGCGGCGCCCCCGACCGCAACCGAGGCGAACGCGAAGAAGCGCGCCACACTCGGCCACGCGAACACGGCCATCAGCAGGATCAACAAGCCCGCCAACGTCTGCTGTATGCCAGAGGACTGGGTCGAGACCTTGAAGCCCAGCATGAAAACCAAGGCGATGACCGGCTTCAGGATGATCAGCTGAGTCGCAGCCGACACCACCTTGCCCCACCACGCCCTGGTCGAGTCGTTCACCTGCCCTGCCGCGGCAATCGGGCTGGTCGCTACAAGGATGGTGATCGCCGCAGTGCGCATCAGCAGCTCGAACCACAAGACGACCGTGATGATGATGCCCAGAAGGGCCATCAGCATCAGAAGTGTCGGGGACGAGCTCAGGTCGCCGGCGAACAGGGCACCGAGCTTCTGCCCGAGCGCGGCGTCCGTCCCGAACCCTTGCTTAACGATGTAGGCCGAGATGTCGTCGGCCGCCTTGACTCCCGCGGTCGCCACACCAATGGTCATCAGGAAGGCGAGGGCGGCCTTTCCCACGCCGACCAAACCCTGCGCCAGGGCGCTGCCTTCGTGGGTCCACACCGTGCGCAGCACCTGGAAGAGCAGCAGCAGCGCGGCAACGACGCTGGCGATGCCGAGCGACAGCGCGTAGACGCTGTGCACGCCATCGCTTCCCAGGTCAACGGCGCCCATGTCGGGGCTGGCGAATGCCGAGCCGAAGCTCTTCAACATCGAGGCGGCGGCGTCGCCGAAGGACTTGCAGATGTTGTCCCAGACAGATGAGACCGCCGAGCCGACGATATCGCCAACGCAGCCTGTTAAATCAGTGATTCCACAGGACATGAGCACTTTCCTGATCGTTGAGATTGTGGTGCGAGAAGTGGCCGGGCTCGCCGGTCACTGCGTGAAGTTGATCCATCCGTCGCTGGCGGCCTGGGCTGAGCCCGGCTGCACGGCCAGCGAGGAGTAGTCGGTGCTGTCCATCGGCAGGAACTTCCAGTCCCCGGCCGCCCAGTGCATGACCATCGGGAAGACGGCAGCGTGCGCGACCGTGCCCTGCGAGGGGGTCGCCTCGGTGAAGTACGCCAGCAACAGGACCTCGGCGCTGTCCGCCGATTCGGACTTGAGCTGGTAGGAAACCGCGGAGACTTCGACGGAGTAGCCCTGCGGGACCGGGCCGGTCGCTTTCAGGCCCAGCGCCTTGCGGGTGTTCTGGGCGCCGGTGGCCGCCTCGTTCTGCGCGCCGGCGTAGGACGGGTCTGCCGCCAGGCGCGCGACCGTGGCCGCGCGGTCCGGATCGAGGGTGGAGCCCAGGGCCGTGATGTACTCGTCGGCTGCTGAGATCGCGCCGATGGTGGAATGGGGGAACTCGGTGTACAAGCCGGTGACCAGGACCGAGCCTTGGACCAGGCGTATGGGGCCGAGGCTTGCGACCGTGGTCGAGGAGACCGCGGGCACAGGGCTGGATTGATGCGGGGCCACAGCGCCCGGGTCGTTGGACCCGGGCGCCTGGCCCGCCGCGCTTCCTCCCGACCCGAGCACGTAGCCCACGGCCGTCGCCACCACGGCCACCACGAACACGGCGATCACCGCTCGCTTGGGGCCCTTCGACTTGGCCATGAACTCGTTCGAGGTGAAGGTCATGGCTAGCCCGCAGCGCCGGCGACCGTGTTGATCAGCGGGATCGCGCACGCCGACGCCACAACACCGATGATCGACCAGATCAGGGCCCGCTTACCCTTGTCGACGTTGTCGGGGCGGTGAGACAGGGCTCCGATAGCCATGAACCCGCCGCTGGCCAGGGCGACGACCGCACAGGCGATCAGCACTCCCCATTTCGTGTACGACAGCAGGAGGTCGACGCCCTTCGAACCCCCGGTGGGGTCCACAGGTGCGGGATTGTTGACCGCATCGGCCAGCACGGTGAAGGAGTGCACCAGAAGCGACACGTCAGCCGCCTTCCTTTCGAGAGGGGAGGTGGGGCGCGAAGGCACCGAGAGCCGGTGTCGCGCGGATCGATTCTCAATTGAGAAAATCGATCAAGTGCAACCTACGCCATCGAGATTCGCTTGTGTCAACCCGTTGGTGCGAAAATCTTTCGAGCTTGCCTCCTCGATCGCGAACGTGTGACACTGGTTCGACATGAGCGCGAACACCTCCGACGAGCCGCCGGCTGCCGACAACGGCACGCCGGAGCCAGGCGTGCTCGCCACGCGACTGGAACACTTGTTCGCCACCGTGCATCCGCGCAATCGGGGGCCCTACACGAACGAGGAAGTCGCCGAGGCGGCCAACAAGGAGTCCGGGCGCAAGCTGCTCTCCACTACGGGGATCTGGCAGCTGCGCAAGGGGCAGCGCACGGAGCCGAGCTACCAGCGCCTGGTGGCGCTGGCGAACTTCTTCGGGGTCAAACCGGAGTACTTCTACGACGACCACGTTGCGCGACGCACGGACGAGGAGCTGGAAGTACTCGCGGCAATGCGCGACAAGGACGTGCGCGACGTCGCGATGCGCTCAGCGCGGCTCTCGCCGAAGTCCCTTGCGGCAGTCAAGGCGATGATCGACGCCGCGTACGAGCTGGAAGGCATCCCCAAGGAGCCCGAAGCCTAGACCCGCACAGCCAGGCCGGCGCGATGAGTACTCATCGCGCCGGCCTGGCTTTTTGCGTCACGCGCGTTCATTGATCACGAGTTCATAACGAGGCGTGACGCCGCTTCACAGATTGACAACGAAGTGTGATCTTGCTTTGGATTGTCCGATTCGCCTTCTAATGTGATCGTACGGCGGTCGCATCGCGGGCCGCTCTCGCACGCCAGGGCGCTCAGTCGACAAGGTCCCCGGCAGCGATCCGAGTACCACTGGGGATCACCGGGGATCGAGCCACATGAACAACTTCCATCGGCTTCACGCTGCCTGCTCGGCCTACCTGCGGCGGCTGCCTCTGCCGGTGCCCTTCGACCTTGACGAGTTCTGCCGACGGATCGGTGCCGAGCGCAGTCGGCCGCTCGTGGTCCTGCCGTGGGAGTCAGCAATGCCCGCAGGCATCACCGGCACCTGCATGCCGTACGGCGATAGGGACGTCATCTATCACCAGCCGTGGGCGACCGGCCTGCACCGAACGCAGATCGTGCTGCATGAGATCGCGCACCTGGTGTGCGGCCACGTCGCCCACGACACACTCTCCAGCCAGTTCGAGATGGTCCAGCCCGGGATCCACGCGCGTATGTTCGCCCGCCACGACAACTACGGCGACGAGCAGGAACGCGAGGCGGAAATGCTCGCGAGCTTGATGATGGAGCACGCCGTCACCCATGCGGCACGTACCGATGATGCGCTGGTGGCCCGCCTTCATGCGGCGCTGGCTCCCACGATGCGGAGTGCAAGCCGTGGTTAAGCTCACCGTTCTCGCCGTCCTGTGGGCCGTCACACTCCTGCGTGCGCGCAATGCGCGACGGTTCCCGGCCACCCGACCGATGTGGTGCACCTTTGCCGCCCTCGCCCTGGCGCTGACCTTGGAACTGCCGATGCTTGCAGTCCACTTCGACGCCGCAGTGCACATTACGAACCTTTCGGCCCTCGTCAGGCACTTGTTCGGGGTGCTCGCAGCCGCATCAGTCCTGGAGTGGGTGATCGCCTCTGCCCAGCCCACCAGGATCCTTAGCCGCGCGCTGGCCTGGCGGCACACGGTGACTGGTGCGGCGATGGCGGCCCTCGGCGGCCTGTTCGCATTCGTCCCGCGCGTCGAGAACTCCGACTTCATCGACTCCGCTTCGAACCGCCCCGTCGCCATAGGTTACGAGGCGGTGTGGCTTGGCTACCTTGGCCTCGCGATGCTGTGCGCAGCAGCGATATTCACCGTTGCCTGGCGGCGTTCGGCCGCTGAGGAACGCCTGATGCGTGTCAGTTTCGCGATGCTCGCCATCGGTACCGCCATCAACGCCGTCGATACCGCGTTGCGCCTGGGCATCCTGGTTGCCCCGCTGGCCGGCGCGGCTACGACCTCGCAAAGTGAGATCGGATTCGGCCTCTCCAACCTCATTCGGGGCGTCACGCTCTGCCTCATTCTGTCCGGCACCTGCATACCAGCGCTGATGAGGGCCACCTCCTTCTACCAGGACCGACGTGACCTTGCAGCGTTGTATCCGCTGTGGCAACTGGTCACCCCGTTCCGGCCGGACACTGTCCTTTATCCGGAGTCGGAGTCCGGTACTGATGGCGATGGGCTGAAGATCCTCGGATTACTGCGCTTCCGCCTGATCCGGCGAACCATGGAAATCCGCGACTCGCTCGCGATCCTCTACGAGTACTGCGATGTGGACCCCGCGCCGTACGCCGAGGCATTCGCAACCAGCATCAATCTGACCGGCGTCGACCATGAAGCCCTGGTCGAGGCCACCACTATCCGCTATGCGCTGCTGTGCGCGCACACCGGCAAACCGAAGCACAACTTCGTCACGCCTCAGCGCGGCGCGGATGACGACCTTCGCGCCGAAGTCCGGTGGCTGCTGGCGGTCACCCGGGCGCTCGACAACCACATGCGTGTGCAGATGGCCTTGATCCCGATCCTGGCGGACCGCAACGAACTGGTGGGAACCCCGTGAGCACCACCGCGCTGTCGCACCACAAGACCGCGCCGACCAGCACGGCCCGCCGAATCACCGACTACCTGGAGCCGAAGAAGCGGATCCTGCTTGACGTCGTGCTCGTCGGGCTGGTCGTCGACGGGTGGACAGGCCTTGGATGGGGACTGCTCGGCGCCATGTTCGCTGCCGTCCTGTCAATCTGGTTCATCAAGCGCGGCATGCACCGCGGGCGGTGGGCCAATAGCCACGTCGGCGTCAAACAGCACCGTCTGATCGTGATGAGCTTCATCATCGCGTCGGTCGCCGCCGGCATCGCGCTGATGGTGGTGCTCGGCGCCCTGCGCCCGATCACCGCCCTTATCGTGGCCATGCTCACCACCCTTGCCGCGCTCATGGCGCTCACCCCGGCCTGGAAGATCAGCGTGCACAGCGCGGTCTCCTCCGGCTCGGTCCTGCTGATCGCCCTGGCCTGCGGATGGTGGGCTTTGGCCCTCTACCCGCTGGTCGTCCTGGTCGGCTGGTCGCGAGTCGCGCTCGGCGACCACACCCGCAACCAGGTCATCGCCGGAGCGCTGCTCGGTGCGCTCGTTGCCACGCCGGCCTACCTCCCGCTGCACTGATTCTCATGTGAGAAAATTTATCATCCAAGTCGTCCTCGATAGTTGACATCGATGGCTGAGTGACCTGTAGGCTGCCAGCATTCGCGTTTCGCACTTGCGAATAGACGTAGAGATTGGCAGCCGCACATGCAAAACACTCTGTCACGCCCCGCTGCCTCCCCGTCGCCGAATCGGCACTGGGCAGCGGGGCTCGACATATGAAGGCGTCGGTCAAGGGCATCGGCGCGGCCTTCGCGCTCAGCCCCTTCGGGATCATCGTTGGCGTCGCCATGGTCGTCTCCGGGACCAGCGCTGACGCAGGCAGCGCCTTCGCCGCCGTAGCCTCGGTCACCTCGTGCTCGACCGGCTCAGCCGAGGTAGGCGCGGACATGGGCGACAGCGAGAAGCTGACGCAGGACATGATGAACAACGCCCAGATCATCTACCAGGTAGGCGTTGGGCTCGGCGTCCCGCAGTACGGGGAGATCATCGCCATCGCCACCGCCACGCAGGTATCGAAGCTGACCAACCTGGACTACGGCGACCGCGACTCACTCGGCCTGTTTCAGCAGCGCCCATCCCAGGGCTGGGGCACCGCAGCCCAGATCCTGGACCCGGTCTACGCCTCGACGCAGTTCTACAACGCGCTGCTGAAGGTGCCGGACTGGCAGAGTCTGCCGGTGACCGTCGCGGCCCAGGACGTACAGAGATCCGGCTTCCCGGACGCCTACGCCCAGTGGCAAACGATCGCCACCGAGATCGTCGGCACGCTCAGCGGAGCATCCGCAGCCTGTGCGACCAGCGACGGAGATGGCGAGACGACCACCAGCCCAACGCAGTTGCCAGGCGGATACACACTGCGGGTCGGCACGCCGGTTCAGGTCGTGACCGCCGTCAAATACGCCATCGCGCGGCTTGGCCTGCCCTACCTCTGGGGCGGAACCGGGCCCGACGGCTATGACTGTTCGGGACTTGTGATGGAGGCGTACCTCGCTGCGGGGATCAGCCTGCCGCGGGTGAGCTCCCAGCAGGTCTTCTCCGGCACCCCGATCTACGATCCATCCCAGCTCAAGCCCGGAGACTTGATCTTCACTGCCGGAACTGACGGGACCAACGCGGCGCCGGGCCACGTGGGCATGTACATCGGCGACGACATGGTCATCGACGCCCCTCACACTGGGGCGTTCATCGAGCTCTCGAAGTTCGATGATGGATACTGGAACGTCGAGGCCGTGGACTTCAGACGCATTGTCAGCTAGTTGATATAAGATCGCTGATTTACCTGCTCACGCGGCGGGCTGGCATCGCGACCGCGGCGGAACGCAGCGAGAGGACTACCGATGGACCATGCGTTTGCGATCCCATGGCCGACTGCGGCCCTGGCCACATCGAGTGGCGACGCTGCGTTCGCAGCCGAACTATCTGTCGTGTCGCTACTGGACGGCGTGATCGGCGATCCGGTCACATGGATCGACCAACCAGGTCCCTCTGCCGGGGACGGCCGGGGGCCGACACGTCGCGCACGGGAATTCAGATCGGTTGCAGAAGATATCCGCGCACACCTGCCGGACGGTGCCGTGGTCGTCCATGGCGCCGGTTCCAACCTGGCGCTAATCCGGCGGATACTCCCGCTGTGGCAGCCTGCGATGGTGCTCGACACGCTGAGCCTCGCCAAGCGAGCGGGGCTCACTCCGAGTTGGGGCCCGTGCACCCTGGATAATCCCGATCCCAACTCCGGAAGCTGCGGCGCGGCTGGACGCGCCTTGGCGACGGCGCGCCTGCTGCTACGCCTCACCGACGCGCTTCCCGGCCTAGGTTTCGCAGAATCATCGGTCTCACATCCGGCCTGATCAGGGAGTTTGGGGCCACGCTTCCACCAGTCGATGGCCGTCATGTATCATGTACCCATGTCTACGAGCGGCGGCACACCGGCGAAGGGTTCGACGGAGGTCGCACCCAACGAGCGCAGCACCAAGCCGAAGGGCGAAAAGAAGGTCACCTTCCTCACCCAACGGCTTGACCACCTGTTCGAGACTGTCCACCCGAAGGGTCGCGGACCGTTTTCGTACCAGGAGGTCGCGGACGCGATCTTGGAAGTTGTGGGTGCGGACCCCGATGGGAAGGCGCCCATCTCGCCCAGCTACATCTGGCAGCTGCGCAGCGGCATGAAAGAGAATCCCACCCGGCGCCACATTGCCTTGCTGGCCGCGTTCTTCGACGTCAGTCCGCTCTACTTCTTCGAGGACACACACCAGCTCGGCGTCGAGCAGATCGAGCTCGACCGCATCCTCCAGGACCCGAAGGTGCACGCCCTTTCTCGCGCCGCCGCCGGCCTGTCCGATGCCAGCCTCGATGCGGTCCTCACGCTCGTCCAGTCTCTACACGGCATCGAGAGTGGAGCGCACCAGAAGACGTCTGCGGCCGATTGAGATGCGCCCTAGTCAGGGCGCTGGCTACTGTCGCCTGCTCCGCCGCCCGACTCAACGACCGGAGGCGGCGTACTGGGCGATCGGCCCAACGCAGCGGAAGCTTCTGCCTCAGCCCGGTGAGGAGCACATTGTTCTAGCGCCCGCTTGGCGGTGAGCCGGCGATCATGCTCGTAGCTTCTTTCAATGTCTCGCTGGCGTCTTATCTCTGCTTCCTGACGCATCTCGGGGGTGTAGACGATCATTGATTCTGGTCCATTGGTCCTCACCCAAAGCGGGAAGCCCACCATGATCCGATGGGCACCATACGGTCGGCGCCCGTCGTCGTCTTCCCACCGCTCGGGCGTCAAGGTGACGTCTAGGAAGACGCTGGCGAAGAATTCGGCCCTGCGGGAATGGCCCAGAGTGAACGATCTGGTCTCGGGCGCGCCGTAGTGGAAGCCGTCGCGCTTCATACCCTGGTCTATGCAGACCTTCAGGATCTCCATGGCGATCGATTCATAGTCATCGGGATCATCCAACCAGGTGTTGACACGCCCCCGGCTCTCCAGCAGTTCGTATATCCATGGAGCTGACGAGGACCACCAGTCGCTTCTGCCATGCGGCGCCTCGGCGGCCCGGATACGGTCGAGGAAGTTGTGCAGACTGCCAAACAGGCATACGTCGATCCACGACCCCTCAGACGGAAAGATTCGAGTACACATGCCAGCGGCGTGCTCTGTGGAGTGCCCGCCGACGAAGCGGAACATGTCCAGGTCGGCGACACCCTTAAGGTACTCCGGGCCCGGGGTCACTGGGTCGTCCACAGCACGTTGGCCGATCGCCCTGGCGATCCGCTCGGCGACCTCGTTGCGGAACAGCGTCTCCCGCGCCTTAGGTGACGTTCGCTGAAGCCCCCTGAAGGTGAACGACCAGCTGGCCGGCCGATGTGACAGGTCTATCGAGTTACTTTCGGCTACCTCGTTCACCAACCGCTCGGACCAGTACTGGTATTGCCTCACACTGCCGAGTTCCCCGCCCATAGCAGCACTGTAGAAGCAGCAGCGGCCCGAGGGAGACGGCTACGGCAGTTTCGCCTTTCCGCCCTGATAGATGGAGCGGTGTCCTAGCGGCCGATGCACCACGACAACGGGTGTTTGCGATGTCGTCGCCATCAGTGGACTGAACTGCCACTCGCTTAGTACTCAACCCCCGGGTCCTTCATCCCAGCGAGCGTCACATGCGGGCGGTTTCGGCCTACTTGGCCGCCGTCGTCGCGATGCCTACTGCCACGGCTACACGGAGACAGCTATCGAAACGCGGCTACCGTCCGCGTGCGGGCCACCGCTAGATCCATGTACTCACGTACATGGAAGCTTTTTCTCGTTGACATGAGTTGACAACCAGGGGTGGGGCTCGCCTATGCTCTGACCAAGGCGTTTACGCCAGTACACAGAGCAAGGAGAACATAGATGACAGTACTTGCCGGGCGCGGGCGACACCGCCGCCCCCACCGCATCCCCCGGGCACTGGCCGCCGTTCTGCTGGTTGTCCTACTCACCGCAACGCGGGCCGCTCCCTCTCACACCGCCGCCGGCACCCAGGCCTCCTACTCCGCCATCGAGGAGCGCTGATGTGGCTTCTCGATGACATGGACCCCACAACCGACGAAGCCGCTCAACTGCTGCGGTGGGGTCGCGCACAACGGATCTCGTTGTGCTCTGACGATCTCCTGTCGTTCGACGACGAAGACCTCTACACCTACTCCACCCGGCGCACCCGGCCCCGGTACAAGTCCGAACGCCGGCGCGGCTATCGCGAAAGCGACGAGCGGTGATCGTCGTCCCTTCCCGGAGCCGAGGCTCCAACGGCACAGACCGCTCCAAAACGGCCCCGCGCCGACGCTGACCGCCACCCGATGCGCGGGTGGGTCCCGCGCTCAAATCGAGCACCAAGGAGCCCGATTGCCGATATTCCCCCTCGATACTGGCCACGACGTAAGAGACAAAGTCGACTGGGAAGGCGGTGTGATCGGCGCCCTCGAATGGGGCCTCGACGCCGACGACCTCCCCGAGCAGTATCGCGCCGACTGGCGCGTGATCACCGAGCTCTACCGGCAACTCGACGAGCGCTGCACGGCTTTCTACGACGGCCTCCCGCGCGACGACATCGAATAGCCCAGCTTCACCCCCGGGAAGCCTCGACCCCTCAGCGGTCGGGCCGCTGCGGATATCGCGCCCCCGTCACCCGAAACACCCCTTCCACCTCAGGAGACCAAGCGATGCGCCACATCCATGTCCACGATCGCTACGCCCAGACCCCGCCCGATAGCTGGATTGGCCGGCGGTGGCAGTCCACACGGCAGCTCGCCTGCGGCTGCTGCCTGACCGGCATCATCACCGCCCTCAAGCCCGGAGCCGTGCGCGTCCAGTGGTCCCAGTGCCTCCACTGGCCCGACAGCTGGGAACCCACCGACCGCGGCACCCTCGCGCGGGCATGGCAAGCCGTCCGCGAGGCGACGTGGGATGCGACCCGGGACGGCGAGGCCGCTTGACGTGCCGCCGCTCCGCTCCCGACTCGGACAACAGAACAGCGACCGAGGGTAGGCAATGGCGCAATCGCTCACGAAAGGAGACGTCCTCTGCTGCCATCGAGGATGACGTTCGTTCGATCGTCGGCGACGACGGAATCTGCTGGGTAGTGGTGACCGTGCCAGACCGTGATCCGCTCGGCCGTTCACCGAAGGAGCAACTTGCGGCCACGTTCGCCCGGCTCCGTGACCGCGATGAACTCGCGCCGGGCGCGCAAGTCCACCCGCGCTAGGTCGGCTCTCCCACCCCTGCGCAAGAAGGCCCCCACCCCTCGCGGGTGGGGGCCTTCTTGCGCTTCCAGCCGTCTGATTCCTACCTGGTGCGCTCGCGTTCGATCAGGTCTGGCATGTCACCCCGGACAGTCATGGGCTCGGCGGGGTCGGTTAACACGCCGGCGATGTCCGGCGCGTCGAGGAAACCTACTTCGGTCTCAGTCGCGCGCTTCTGGCGGAACAGGTAGACGCGCACCCCGGCACGGATCAGCTCCTCCCGGCGCATCGCCTCATCAGAACGCTGCCACCAATCCGCCCATCTCTCGCCGGTGTCCTGAAGCTCCCACGTGTCCGGCCGTTGGGGGAGTGCCTTAAGCCGCTTGATGTTTCCCCGCAGGGCGTTCAACCGCGACCGGTACCCGCCTTCGTCGTCGTCCCAGTCCCCGGCGTCGCGGTCGGCTCGCAGGCGGCCAAGGGCCTTTTCCACCTCCTCCAGTTCCGCCGTATGGTCCTCGCCTGGTATCAGGACCCGCCGTTTGCGCTGCACGTCACCGAAGTAGCTCAGCAGGTATTCCTCAATGGCGGCATGGGCGAACTCAGTCGGGATCGTGCCCGTCCCATCCGGGTGTGCGGCCCGGTTGGTGCAGCGGTAGCGGTCTGCGATGTTGTTCGCCTCGTTCGGCTTGTTCCGGTAAAGCGGCTTGCCACACTTGTGCATCAGCACATCAAGGTACGGCGAAGCGAGGTCCGCTGTCCGCGACGAGTAGTCTCGCCCGCTGGCCGTGAGCTGGTTCTGAATCCGGGCCCACTCCTCATCGCTGAAGATCGGCTCGGCAATCCGCAGCGGCATCCCATCTTCACCGACTACCGGCTTGCCGTCGTGCATCTTGATCCCCTGCGTTGCGGGGTTCGTGAGGACCTGATTAACCGTGGCAGCTGACCACTGCTCGCCCTGCGGCAGGGCGCCCGTATACGTGCCCCCGCCTGCCTCGACCTCCGCGCGCTTGCGATCACGAGCGTGATCAGTCGGGGTGAGGATGCCTCGATCATTGAACTCATTCGCGCAGTAGTACCGGGAAGCACTGTTCATGACCTGCCTTCCTAACTCACGGATGACTAGCACGGCGCTCGGGTCTTGGACCAGGATGCGGCCCTTGCCGTCCGGCGCGGGGGCCGTCATGAACCCAAACGGCGGCCGTCCTCCACCCCAGCGCACCGACGTCCGAAGCTCCTTCTGCGCCGCCTTCACCCGCTCAGACGTGCGCTGAACCTCCATCTCGGCGAACACGGCGGCGATGTACGCCATGGCCTTGCCGATGGGCGTCGTCAGGTCAAAGCCGTCGTCTACGAAGACCAGGTTCTTGCCGTGTTCCTCGCACCACCGGATCATGTCCGTGAGGTCTGCCGGCGAACGGATGATCCGGTCCAGCTTCCAGAAGATCAGGACATCCCATTCGTCAGCCCGGTCAGTCAGCCACTTGCGCAAGGCCGGGCGATCCATCGGCGCGACCTTCGACGCCGACACGTCTTCGTCCTTGACGTATCCGACAACTGGCCATTCCTTCGACGCTGCGTGGCTGTCACCGGACTTGATCTGACGTGGGATCGACACCGATTCATCGGTGTACTGGCTGATCCGCGCCGCCACCAACGCCCGCGCCCCCGGCCCCCGCTTCGGCCGGGTGGGTGCGCTCCGCTTGCCCTTCGGCGCTATCTTGGTCTTGGCCATGATTTTAGGCTCCGTCCCTGGTCAGCCGGTCCGCACGTTGGCCTAGGCCGTCCAGTGCAAAGCTGCGTGATACGCGACGTAAGCATCGTGAACGTGGCCCTGCCGGCCATGCGCGAATCGCTCGGCCTGTCCACGACCGGCGTGCAGTGGGTCGTCAACGCCTACGCCCTCGGTTTCGCGGGCCTGCTGCTGTTCGGCGGCCGCGCCGCCGACCTGTTCGGCGCCAAGCCGGTGTTCCTCACCGGCCTGATCGGCTTCACCGCGGCCAGCCTGGCCGGCGGCATGGCCGACACCGGCGGCCTGCTCATCGCCGCCCGCTCGGTGCAGGGCCTGGCCGGCGCGGTGCTCGCCCCGGCCACCATGACGCTGATCATGACCACCTTCCTGGAGCCGCGCGAGCGCACCCGCGCACTCGGCGTCTGGAGCGGCACGATGGCGGCCGGCGGCGCGATGGGCGCGGTCGTCGGCGGCATGCTCACCCAGTGGGTGAGCTGGCGCTGGGTGCTGTTCGTCAACGTCCCGATCGGCGTGGCGCTGATCCTGGCCGCCGTCCCGCTGATCGCCCGCGCCCCCGGCCGCGGCGCCACGCTGCGCACGCTGGACCTGCCCGGCGCGATCACCGTCACCCTGGGCCTGACCGGCGTCGTCTACGGCGTGGTCACCACCGACACGCACAGCTGGGGCTCGGCGGCGGTGCTCGTCCCGATCGTGGCCGGCGCGGCGCTGCTCGCGCTGTTCGTGCTCATCGAGGCCCGCAGCACCCACGCCCTGGTCCCGCTGCGGGTGTTCCGCAACCGGTCGCTGGCCGTCGCCGACGTGGCCGCGCTGCTGATCGGCGCCGGCATGTTCGCGATGTGGTTCTACGTCAGCCTGTACCTGCAGCAGGTCCTCGGCTTCGACGCCCTCCAGGCCGGCTTCGCCTTCATCCCCGGCTCGGCCATGATCGTCGCCGGCACCATGGTGGCCACCCGGTCCCTGGGCCGGATCAGCCCGCGCCCGCTGCTGCTGATCGGCCCGCTGCTCGCCGCCGCCGGCCTGGCCTGGCTGTCCCGGTTCCCGGCCGACGGCAGCTACACCGCCGACGTCCTGGGCCCGCTGATGCTGCTCACCTTCGGCATGGGCCTGGCCATGACCCCGCTGGCCGTGGCCGGCACCGCCGGCATGCCGCGCCACGAGGCCGGCCTGGCCTCCGGCCTGATCAACACCTCCCGCCAGGTCGGCGGCGCGGTGGGCCTGGCAGCCCTGTCGACCGTCTCGGCCCACATCGCCGCCAACCACACCGGCTCCGCGAAGTCCGCCCTGGCCGCCGGCTTCGGCGGCGCGATGCTCGGCGCGGCGGTACTGCTGGCCGCGGCCGCATTGGTCGCGACGCTGATGCCGCGCCGGGGGAAGGCGCCCGCGCAGGGGTAGGCACGGCGGGAACGCCGAAGGGCGGCGCGGTTCGGACTGAATGATGGTCCGACCGCGCCGCCCTCGTTATGTCCGCCCGATTGCCCGACTGCCGACCGATTGCCAGCCGCCGACTGCCGACTGCCCGACTGCCGACTGCCGATCGGTCGACTGCCAGCCGACTGCCAGCCGCCGACTGCCCTGACCACCGACTACTGCCTACTACTGCCTACCTACTCCTGAGCACCCAACAACCGCTGCAACGCCGGCCCGAGCAACCCGATCAGCTCCTCGCTCCCCACCGAAGCGACCGGCTCCATCCGGATCACATACCGCGCCATCGCCAGTCCGATGATCTGCGCCAGCGCCATCTCCACCCGCACTTCGGCGTCCGCCCCACCGACCCGCTCCGCCAACGGCACCACCAGCCGCGGCCGTGCGAACCCGCGCACCAGCGCCGCCATCTCCTCGTTCGACGCCACCGTCCGCACCACCGCCAGCAGCCGCTCCCGCGCCTCCGGCACCTCCCACAACCCCACCACGTACCGGGCCAGCCGTACCCCGACGTCCGACGGATCCCCCGAGACGATCTCCACCACCGTCGCCGGGTTGATCGGGAAGTCCAGAGCCGCCAGGAACACCTGCTCCTTCGACCCGAAATAGTGGTGCACCAGCGCCGCGTCCACCCCCGCGGCGCGCGCGATCCCGCGCATCGTCGCCTTCTCGTAGCCGCGTGAGGCGAACTCGGAGCGGGCCGCGGCCAGGATCTCGCCGCGGGTGTCGGCCGTACCGGGACGGCGGCCCGGACGTTTGGCGGGGGCGGTCATGATTCTTACAGTAGCCGCGCCTCGGCGGCCGCCCCCGATCGGCCGAGCCGGGCCCTCATACCGCCGCCATCACGCCGCCGCCCTCACGCCACGGCCGTCACACCACCGAAGCCAACACGTCGTACAGCAACGCCTTGAACGCCCGCCCGTCCCGCAACAAGCTCGTGCTCACCACCAGGCCGCCGTCCGGCAGCATCCAGAACACCCGCCCGGCCACCGGCAGCACCGTGATCCCCAGCTCGAAGTCCCGGGCCCGCCGCCCGAGCTCGCCCTCCAGCTGCTTCACCACGCTCCCCGGCACGGCCGCCGGCCGCCCCGTCGCGCCCCCGGCCGCCGGCCGGTTCTCGTTGGCCCACGCCACCGCGTCCGGGAACCCCGCCGCGAACAGCTTGCGCAGCTTGTGCGACCGGTTCAGCAGCTCGAACCGGGGCGGCGCGAGCATCTCCAGCGTGAACCACTCCTCCAGACGCCCTTCCCACAGCCCCAGCCACAGCCCCGTCCACTGCGCGGTGGCCTGCGCGTCGACCAACGACACCAGCTCCGGCACCACCGCGACCGGCGGCTCCAACGGCGGAATCGGCGGATCCAGATCCGGCGTCATCCCCGCGGCGTCGCGCAGCCACAACACGAGCGTCATGGCTTGCCGGTCGCCCACCTCGATCCGCCAGCCGCCGCTGCCCCTAGCCAATCGCACTTCACCAGCATCGCCGAGGAAACCGCCGAGCGGAACGCCTATCCCGGGGACATCCGGGACCCGAACCCGCGGTGAACGCCGACAGAACACGCACATTCCCCGCATTGCGGCCACACGGCAGCTGGTCAGCGCCTCGGTCCGCACTCCGGTCAGTGCCCAATCAGTGCCCGGCCAGCACTCGTGCAGCGCCCGCTCAGTGTCCGATCTGCCCCCGATCAGCCCCGATCAGCACCCGATCAGAGCCTGCCCGCCGTCTACGCACCACCCCCACCGCCCACAGACCGCACTCCCTGCCGCACAATGGCGGAATCTCAACTCACAGACGACCACCCCTCAAGCCGGAGGCCTCGATGCAGTCCCACCACCATCTCGGCATCCTCGCGCACTCCGCCGAAGGCGCCGCGCTGTCCTTCCAGACCTTCACCCGCGAGGGCTTCACCCGTCTGGGACCGCACGCCCATCCCGACGTCACCCTGGACCTGATCCCGCTGTCCCGCTCCATGCCGCACTGGGAATCAGGGGACTACCCCGCCGTCCGCGCCATCCTGCGCGAGAGCGCCGAACGCCTCGCCGCCGCCGGCGCCGACTTCTTCATCTGCCCCGACAACACCGCCCACCTGGCCTTCGAACTCGACGGCGATCCCTACCCGCTGCCCGGCCTGCACATCGCCGAAGTCGTCGCCGACACCGCCGCCGAGCGCGGCCACCGCAAGGTCGGCATCCTCGGCACCCGCTTCACCATGGAAGGCCCCGTATACCCCCGGGCCCTGGCCGCCCGCGGCATCGAGGCCGTCATCCCCGCCAAACCCGACCGCCGCACCATCGACGCCATCATCTTCGAAGAACTCGTCAACGGCGTCTTCACCGACGCCAGCCGCGCCGCCTACCGCGCCGTCATCACCACCCTCGCCGCCGAGGGCTGCGACGCCGTCGCCCTGGTCTGCACCGAGATCCCGCTGCTGGTCACCCCGGACTTCTCGCCCCTGCCGACCCTGGACTCCACCCGGCTGCAGGCGCGCGCCGCCTTCGACGTCGCGATCGGCGTCCGACCACTGCCGACCTGGTACGGCGGGCCCCTGGAGCGCAGCACGGCCCGGTCCTGACCGGACCGGGCCGCGTCTCACGCTCGTGCGCACATCACAAGAACGGCAAGCACTGCAAGCACTGCAAGCACTGCTGGCACTACACGAACGGCGTGTCCTCGCCCCGCAACACGCCGATGTTCCACATCCCCGACCCGCCCCCGAGCACGCCGTTCATGTGCACCCACATGATCACGAACTGCTCGGTGGCGCGCGACGTGGAGATCCCGCCGAGGTCCTGAATCTGCGGATCCCGCCACCCCATGTCGCGCAGCAGCCCGGCGGTGACGGCCTTGGCGTCGGCGTCGTCCCCGGACAGGAACACCACGTGGTCGCCCGGCACCAGGTCCGGCCGCACCATCACCTTGTTGTTCATGGTGTTCAGCGTCTTCACGACCCGGGCCTGCGGGAAGTCGCGCTGGATCGTCTCGGCGACGCCGAGCCCGTCGAACGTCACCGCGTCCGGCGGGAAGCCCCGCGAGAAGTCCAGCGCGTTCGACACGTCGATCACGACCTTGCCCGCCAGGTTCGCGGCCCCCGCCGCCTCCAGCACGGCCGCCGTGACCAGCCCGCCGGTGGCGTTGACGACGACCTCGCCGAACGTCGCCGCCTCGGCGAAGGTGCCGTGCGCCGAGTGGTTCTCCCCGGCCCAGGTGTGCGCCTCGGCGTTGTCCGCGGTCCGCGAGCCCAGCACCACGCGGTGCCCGACCTGCACCAACCGCGACGCCAGCCGGCGCCCCACCTCCCCGGTGCCGAGAACGGCGATCTGCATCGAGCTTCCCCCTCATAGAGAACAACTGGACCCTGGGTGTCAGGGTCTAGAGAACGGACTTGATCCCCGCGGCGAGCCGGTCGTACTCGGCGGGGGCGTTGTAGATGTTCGCACTGATCCGCAGCAGTGTGTGCCCATTCCACTTCGGCACCGACACCTCGACCCCGAGCCGGTCGGAGATCTCGGCCTGCAGGTCCCGCGGGTCGTCGAACGGCACCGGCAGCGGTACCACGCGCATCGGCACGCCGGGATCGCCGGGCAGCGTCGCCGGGTCCAGGTCCAGCGCCGCCGCCAGCGCCGCCTGCCCGTACTCGACGAGCTTCACGTTGTGCTCGCGGATCCGCTGCGGACCCAGCGCCCGCAGGAACGCGATGCCGTTCGGGCTGGCCAGCAGCGACGTGCGGTCGGTGGTGCCGACCTCGGTCAGCCGATGCGGATACTCGGCCCGCTCGCCCCAGGACACGATCGGGTTGCGCAGCGCCGACCGCCACTGCGGCGCCGCCCAGAACGCCGCCGCAGAGCGCGGCGCATAACCCCACTTGTGCAGGTTCCCGCCCCAGAAGTCCGGATTCAGCGACGCCAGGTCGACCGGCAGCATCCCCGGCGCGTGCGCGGCGTCGACGACCACGATGACGCCCCGCGCCTGCAACGCCGGGACCAGGTCCTCCACCGGGAACCGGCGCGCGGTCATCGACGCCACGTGGTCGATCACCGCCAGCTTGGTCCGCGGCGTCACCGCGTCCAGCACCGCGGCGCTGATCCCGGCGGCGTCGGCGTCGAGCGGCACAGCGGCTGTCACCAGCCGCGCCCCCGCCTCCTCCGCCCGCCGCCCCGCGGCCCACACCGAGGTCTCGTACAGATGGTCGGTGACCAGCACCTCGTCCCCGGCTTCCAGCGGCACCGAGGCGATGGCGATCGACATCGCCGCGGTGGCGTTGGCGACCAGGGCGACGAGGTCGCCGGCCGGCGCCCCGAGGAACTCGGCGGCGGCGCGCGCGGCGGTGTTCAGCCCCGGGCCCAGTTCGCGGCGGAAGAAACGGGTGGCGTTGGCGTTCATCCGCGCCCGCCACTGCTCCTGGTTGGCCCGCACGGTGCGCGGCGCGTTGCCGAAGCCGCCGTGGTTGAGATAGGCGTGGCCCGGCTGCAGATTGTCGAAAAGCTCGCGGACCTCGGTCCAGTCGTCGCCCCACAGGGGGTTCTCGAGGTTGTCCATGTCCCATGATCGTATCCGGTCCGGGCGCGCGGACCCAGAGCCATTCGCGGGCGGGCGGCCCGGAGTGCCCCACGCCTGTCGTCGTGCCCTGCTACGGTGCCGACACGCGGCGTCGGGACCCGGGACCGGTGTCCGGGCCGATATTCGGGTGATCTCCAGGGGGTGGCATCGTGACTGATCAAGGTCGTAATACGTACCTTGACGACGTTTTGGCTCAGCAGGAGCGGTTGGAATCGGATCTGCGCGTGAAGCGGCCGAGCAGTTTCAGCGGCGCGCCGGTCGCGTCGTCGGCGCCGTTCGCGCCGTCGATGCCGCCTCCGCCGCCTCCCGGCGCGGCGCCGATGTCGGTGTCGGCGCCGGCGGACAAGGCGCGGCAGCAGCGCGGAGGCGGATCGGGTGCCGGACCGGGCCGAGGCCGGGCGGCGCGGTTGGAGCAGTTCGCCGCGGACGCGGCGGCCGGACGGACCGGCGGGGCCGGGGGACCGGGAGGTGTGGAAGTGCGGATCACCGGGGTCGGACGCTGGAAGACGGTGCTCGTGCCGCCGAACGCGTTCGTCGTGCACACGCGGCGCGGGGAGGACCGGCCGCGGCACATCGGACTGGGGGTGTCGTTCCGGTACCGGCCGACCACGGACTCGTTCCTGGTGGTGCCGGGGGCGATGCAGACCATCCTGCTCAACGCGTTCTGCATATGCAGCGAGTTGCAGGGCGTCCTGGTGCAGGCCTACGTGCAGTGGATCATCCAGGACTTCGGAACCGCCTACCGCAAGCTGGACTTCTCCGATCCGGAGGACCCGATGCGGCTGGTGAACCTCCAGCTGCGGGAGCAGGCCGAGGCGGCGATCAAGGACAAGGTCGCCACGATGAGCGTGCACGAGGTGCTCAGCGACCGGCAGCCGATCATCGAGGAGCTCACGGCGCGGCTGCGCGGCGTGGCCGAGGGGTCCCGGGGCGGCGCCGAGGGAGCCGGCGGCGACGACGGTGCGGGGCTGGGCCTGCGGATCGTGACGGTCCAGATCAAGGAAGCGGTGGTCAGCTCCAAGACGCTGTGGGAGAACCTGCAGAAGCCGTTCCGCTCCGAGCAGGGACGGCTGGCGGCGCTGGCCGAGCTGGCCGCCGACGGCGCCGTCACCGAGAGCCGCATGGCCGAGGCCCGCAAGCAGGAGACCCGCCGGCTCGGCGACGAGCGCGACCTGGCGGAACTGCGCGCCACCACCGCCGCGCACGAGTTCGACCGCGACAGCCAGGAGCAGGCCCGACGCGACGAGCGCACGCAGGAGATCGCCCGCAAGTCCGCCGAAGCCGCGCACGCGACACGCCTGCACACACTGACGCTGGAGCGCGAGCGGCACGAGCAGGAGACCGTGATGGCGCGCCTCCGGCTGGAGGAGGAGCAGGAGCTGGCGCGGATGCGGCTGGACGCGGAACTCGCCGCGGTACGGGCCCGCTACGCCGCCGACCACGAGCGTCAGCTGATGGAACTGGAGCGGGAGCGCATCCGCAGCGAGATCGCCAACGCGCGCACCGCGTCGGCGCTCCAGGCCGAGCTGATCGGCGCCCTGCCGGAGATCGTCGAGAAGCTGCCGACCCCGTCGGAGTACAAGGCGGTGACGGTGGGCGGCGGCGACGGAGCCTCGCTGGCAGGGATCGTTGCACAGCTGACGGCGGTGGTCAGCGCTTTGCGGACGGGGGAGTAGGGCCCTGAAGTAGAGCTTTCCCTATGTGATGATCAGTCGATGTGGGTCAGCTGCGGCCAGAGCTGGGCCCAGCTCCCACGCGGCTGGCGACACAGGTAGATCGCGGCCCGCTGCGCCGTCTCCCCGTTCGTCAACCCGGCGGGCAGCGTGATCGGCGCGATCTCGTCGACCCGGCCCCAGAACCGACGAAGCTCATCGGGCCGGAACTTGCCGACGCATAACACCGTCTCCGGGCTGCCGGCCGGCGGACCCCAGTAGGTGTAGCTGTCATGCCCGCTGTAGACGGGACGACGCAGCCCGTCGCCGGGCCCGAGAACCGCCAACGCACCAGCCTCACCGAAATCACCGGCGAAGATAGGGACATCGGCCGGCAGCGCCGCAGCGGCATCAGCGACCTGCCGCACCACCCGCGGCCAGCCGTAGGTCTGCATCAGCTCCGGATTCACGCCGCGCAGCGCGGTCGCCGCGGCCGGAGGGAGTATCGGCAGGCCCACGGCCAGGCTGACGGCGAAGGAGATCGCGAGGGGGAGGCGGACTTCGCGGCGCAGGGCTTTGGCGACGGTGGGGTGCTCGGCGCCGGTGTCGCTGGCGCTGGCATTGGCGCTGCTGCTGTCGGTGCCGCTTCTACTGCTGCCGCCACCGATATTGCTGCTGTTGCCGCCGGTGTAATCGCGGCTGGCACCGCTGCTGCCTTCGGCTTTGCTGCCGGTGTCACCGCTGCTGTCGCCGTCGGTGCTGCCGCTGCCGCTGCCAACAGTACTGCTGCTGCCGCCGGTGCATTTGTTGCCACCGCCACTGTCTTCGGCTTTGCTGCCGGTGCCCCTGCCGGTGCTGGTGTTGGTGCTGTAGTTGCTGTCGGTGCCGGTACTGATATTGCTGGTGCGGGCATTGGTAGTGCTGCTGGTGCTCGTGGAACTGGCGCTCGACCTGCCAGCGTCAGCGATGCTGCCCCCAGCCCCCCGCTCAACAACTCGCCGTCGAGTCGCAGCCTCCATCCGCGTCACCCCGGCCGCGAACAGCGGCACCAGCAGCGGCGCGGCGTAGTACACCTTTCCGCCGCCGGCGATGAACACCGCCACTACGACTCCGGCGGTCGGCACCAGCCAGCGGAACTCGCGGTTCTCCGGCGCGGCCAGCCATCGCAGGCCGAAGTACCAGATCCCGATCAGCGCCGTCCCGCCGAGCAGCAGCGGCAGTTCGGGGAACCTCAGCAGCGAGCCCAGTGGGCCGCCCTGCTGGCGGGACAGCACCCGGTCCATCGTCAGGTTCGGCCAGCCGTGCAGTGCGTCCCAGACCAGGTTCGGCGCCGCCAGGGCCAGCGCGAGCGCCGCCGCGATCCACGGCCCCGGCGTCCGCAGCACCTCGCGCCGGTGGCACAGCAGACCGACCGCGATACCCAGCATCAGCACCGCGACCGTGTCCTTGGTCTCCAGCCCGACCCCCGCGACCGTCCCCGCCGCCGCCCACCAGCGTGCCGGTCGGGACTCTTGCAGTGCGCGCGTGACCAGCACGAACACCGCCGCCCACACCACCTGGTCCAGCACCGTCGTCCCGAACAGCATCGACGCGGCGACGAACACCGGCGACGCCGCCACCGCCGCGGCCGCCAACGTCTGCGCTGCGCCCCGTCCGCCGAAGCGGGCCGCCAGCGCCGCGGCGAGCACTATGCACCCGAGCTGTGCCGCGATCGCCAGCAACCGCACGCCCAACAGCCCGCCGGCCGCGTCGCCGAGCCGGGCCAGCAACGGCGCGATCGGCGGCTGGTCCACGTACCCGAACATCGGGTGTCTACCGCAGACGACGTAGTAGAACTCGTCATGGTGCCACCCGAAGCGCGTTGCCACCGCCAAGTGCGCCACCGCCGCCACGGCGGCCACCGCCATCACCGGCCGCCAAGCCATCACCGGCCGCCAAGCCATCACGTTCCCGCTCATCCCCGCATCCCCCTCCGGAACGGTCGCCACGGCCAGCGTGGCCGGAACAGCCCCCTGCCACCCGGCAGCATAGGGATGACTGACTAAGTCGGTCAATCAAGTCGGGACGACGACCGGCGTTCGCGAAATTCCCTCCATCCGTCCGTCAAGGTTCTGCCATCATCAGGACATCGCACCGGACGCGTCGGACCGGCGGGCCCCGACCCGCCACGGCGATTGTCGGCCCGTGTCCATAGGCTGCGATCAGAACATTCAGACTCATGCAAGCGACCGAACATCCATTTGGGGGGAACACAACCATGGCCACCAAGCTCAGCCAGATCATCGCCATCGAGAAGGGCGTCAAGAGCAAGTCCTACGCCGACCTCACCCAGGCCCACCACGACGTCCAGAAGCAGCCGCTGCTCACCGGCCTGAGCCGCGTCTACCAGCCCAAGGACGAGGACGGCGAGCAGCTCCCGCCGGAGTCCACCCGCGTCCAGGTCAAGGCCGAGGACGTCCTCCACCAGATCAGCGCCGGCCTCACCCGCCTGTTCGACGTCACCGCCACCAAGGACTGGGCGAACTGCACCGCGCGGGCCGACGTCGTCGTCGAGGGCCGCACCCTGCTGCGCGACGTCCCCGTGTCCTACCTTCTCTTCCTGGAGAAGCAGCTCACCGACCTGCACACCTTCGTGAAGAAGCTGCCGGTGCTGGACGCCAGCGAGGCGTGGTCCCACGATGCTTCTACAGACTGGTACCGCACCGAAGCCGTCCGCACCCTGCGCACGAAGAAGGTGCCGCGCAACCACGTCAAGGCCGAGGCCACTGAGAAGCACCCGGCGCAGGTCGAGGTCTACTACGAGGACATCGCCGTCGGCTACTGGACCCAGACCAAGTTCTCCGGCGCCCTGCCGGCCCAGCGCGTCAACGAACTGGTCGAGCGCGTCGAGAAGCTGAGCCAGGCGGTGAAGTTCGCGCGCGAGGAGGCGAACACCTTCGAGGTCACCGACCAGCACGTCGGCGAGGCCGTATTCGGCTACCTCTTCGGCTGATCGTTCCGCTAGGATCGACGGCGAGCGACCAAGCTTAATATGACGCTTGAGATTGATCGACATCGTGACAGTGGGGGTTCGAGTCCCTCCCTCTGCATTCCGCGCGGAGGTAGCCCAAATGGTAGAGGCAGCGATGAGTAACCTCAGACTCTCGCTCCAAGCTAAGTCCTCGCCGTCCATCGCCGGATCGACCGGAAGTGGGTCTTTCACTGAGGTTGCGGGTTCGACCCCCGTTCCCTGCTTTCCGTGCGGGGATAGCTCAATCGGTAGAGCACAGTGTCATGAGACTAACCCGCTTTCTTAAACGCCATCGGCGTGCGCACAACGACGGCACCACGCCTGAGCTGCGTGGAGAGGCCCAGGGCGGGCAAAACCCTGGGCCTCGCCCTCTTTCCGGGCCCTGACCTTCGGGCTCCACCGTCCGGGCTCTGACCGTTCGGGCCCCCACCGTCCGAGCCCTGACCGTTCGAGCCCTGACTGTCCGGCTCTGACCGTCCGGGCCCTGAATCCGGCGCTCGCCGCCCCGCCGCAGCTCGCCACCGACTACCCGAGCCCCGGCCCCGCGTACTCCCGCCCCTCCGCCTCGGCCAGCTTCCGCCCGGCGTCGAGCTGGAACGGACTGATACCGCCGACGTCCCACGGCCCCACACTCCCGGCCCGCAGCGCGGCATCACTCTTCCCCGGCAGCATCAGCTCCTTGCGGAGCACCTCCACCGGCTTGTCCGCCACCGCGAACCAGTCCGTCGCCATGAAGTCGTTGCTGCCCGAGCACAGCGCCGCACGGCGCAGCGCGTCGCCGAAACGCGCCGCCATCCCGGGCTGGGACAGGTGCCCCCGGTCGGCCTCGAACAGCCCGGCCCCGGTCGCCAGCGCCCCGGTCTCGAACAGGCTGACCACCATGGCCAGCAGGGAGAAGGCGTGGAGGTCGTCGTTGGCGCGGGCGATGAACGCGAACACCTCGATCTCGGACTCCACACGGGTGCCGTAGTCGGCCAGGATGTGGACCCAGTCGTGCTGCGCCAGCAGCGGGGGCGCCGAGCCCGGCGAACCGGGGAAGGAGAAGCCGCGGGTCTTGTAGAACTCGTACACGCCCCGGCCCAGGGTCCCGACCGGCAGCCCGCCCAGCGACGCCCAACGGCCGGCCAGCGCCGGGTCGTCCTCCACCGGCGCCCACGGGCCGTGCAGAGCGCCGTCGCCGACGTGCAGGTGGCCGGCGTGTCCGAGGTCGAAGTCGTGCAGGTAGCCGTTCCGGTCGAAGTCGATCGCGGCGAGACGGCGGCCGCGGTCGGCGGAGGCGTGCAGCACGTCTTCGAGATCGTCGTGCAAGGCCAGCTCGGCGGCGAACTCCGCGACCCGGCCGGCCACGGCCGCCGGGAGCGGGTCCAGCACCAGCTCGGTGGTGAACATCATCTGCACGACCCGGCCTCGGAACGCCGCGTTGCGGCGGTGCAGGTCCTGCGCGAACTCCTGGGCGCTATAGGGCTTCTCGGCCAGTCCGGCCTGCACCGCCGCCGGATCGATGTCGAAGCCGGTGAGCGAGTGGAACATCGCCGCCAGCAACGTCTGCTGGAGCCCGGTCAGTCCGGCCTCCGGCGCCACCGCGGAGATCACGCCGCGGGCCACGGTCGCGACTTCGGCGGCGTCCGGCGGCAGCAGGAGGACGGAGGCGGCGTCGGGGAGCGGGACAGGCATGCGGGGCCTTCCGTTCTCGGGGGCGCGGTCACGGCGTGAGCCACGCTCATTCTGGCGCGGCGCGCACGTCTACGCGGTGCCGTTCAGGAGATGTCAGGGAACCCGCCGATAGGACGTCGGCCCGCGCGGAAATATCTTGTGACGCCTCCTGTGTTGCCCCTGCGACGACGCCATTGGTCTAGACCTAGAGGGGGGCGCCATGACGGCGACCTGTGATGTCCCCATACGCACTGTTTCGCCGCTGTGGAGTCGCGACTTCCGGCTCTACTTCACCGCCCGCCTGGTCTCGCTGCTCGGCGACGCGATGCTGCCGGTGGCGTTGCTGTACGGGGTCGTCGAGCTCGGCTACGGCACCACCGGCGTCGGGCTGGTGCTGGCCGCGCAGATGGTCCCGTTCGTGGCGTTCGTCCTGTTCGGCGGCGTCCTCGCGGACCGGTTCACGCCGCAGCGGATGATGGTCGGCGCCGACGCCGGGCGCTTCGTCCTCCAGGCCGCCAGCGCCACGGCGTTCGCGGTCGGACACCCCGCGCTGTGGCTGCTGATGGCGCTGTCCGCGCTGCACGGCGTCGGCACCGCCGCCTTCCAACCCGGCCTGGCCAGCATGGTCACCCAGGTGTCGAACGACCTCCAGCGGGCGAACGCCGTCGTCCGGGTCGCCGAGTCGATGGCCAACCTCGGCGGTCCGGCGCTGGCCGGCGTCCTGATCGCGGTCGCCGGCGTGCCGGTGGTGCTGGCGGTCGACTCCGCCACCTTCGCGGTGAGCGGCCTGTGCCTGATGGCGCTGCGGCTGCGCCCGCTCCCCAAGTCCGGCACCGAGGTCTCCACCTGGCGCAACCTGGTCGAGGGCTGGAATGAATTCCGCTCCCGGACCTGGATGTACGCGGTGATCGCGGGCTGGATCGTGCTGGGCATCACGGTGTGGGGCCCGATCCGCCCGCTGGCCACGATCCTGGTCGCGGACCGGCACGGCGCCTCCGGGCTGGGCCTGATGTGGACCGCCTTCGGCGCCGGCGGCGTGGTCGGCGGCCTGGCCGGGGTCCGGTTCCGGCCGGTCCGGCCGTTGGCCTCCGGGGCGACGGTGCTGCTGGCCTGGGCGGTCTGGCCGCTGATCATGGCCTCCGGCAGCACACTGCCGTTCGTCTGCGCCGGCGCGATGATCGGCGGCGCGACGATCGCCTTCTGGGGCGTGATGTGGTCCACCAGCGTCCAGACCCACATCCCGGCCGGCGTCCTGAACCGGATCTCCGCCTACGAGCTCGCCGGCTCGCTGGTCGCCTTCCCGATCGGCCAGGCCCTGGCCGGCCCGGTCAGCGGCGCGGTCGGCACCAGCGCCGCGCTCTACACCTCCGGAGCGGTGCTGGTGGCGGTGCTGCTCGGGATGCTGAGCGTGCCGGCCGTGCGGAACCTGGGGAACCGGCCGGAGCCGACTCCGGAGCCGGTTTCGGAATCAGTTCCGGAGCCGGCGCGATAGCTGGTGTTATGGCAGACGCCATAACCGGCGGCGGCACCCGACGCGACCGCCGTTATTCGGTCGGAGAGTCGACGCCGGTCGGGTAGCGTCCGCCGTATGGCCGAGATTCAGGGCTCTTATGAGCAACGCTTCGCCGCTGTCGCCGAGACCCTCGCCGAGCAGCTCGACAAGGTCGACCTCGGCGCGTCGGTCGCGGTCTTCGTCGGCGGTGAGCCGGTCGTGGACATCTGGGGCGGGTACTTCGACGCCGCCCGCACCACGCCGTGGGAACGCGACACGATGACCACGGTGAACTCCACGACCAAGCCGATGACAGCGCTGTGCGCGCTGCTGCTCATCGACCGCGGCGACCTCGACCCGGACGCGCCGGTCGCGCGCTACTGGCCGGAGTTCGCCGCGGCGGGCAAGGAGAACGTGCTGGTCCGGCACGTGCTCTCGCATACCGCCGGGCTGGCCGACTGGCCCGGCACCATGACCGTCGACGAGCTCTACGACTGGGACGCGTGCATCACCCGGCTGGCCGCCGCCCCACCGCAATGGGAGCCCGGCACCGCCTGCGGCTACCACTCCATGACGTTCGGATACCTGATCGGCGAGCTCGTCCGCCGGATCTCCGGACGCAGCCTCGGCACGTACTTCGCCGACGAGGTCGCCGGGCCGCTGGGGGCCGACTTCCACATCGGGCTGTCCGCGCAGGACGAGCACCGGGTCGCACCCCTGGTGGCGCCGCCAGGGCTGACGGACGAGTTCTCCTCCGCCGCGGCCGTCGAACGGGACGGCGAGCCGGCCGCAGGCGGAGTCCGGGTCAAGGACGCCAACTCGGTCGCCTGGCACCAGGCCGAGATCCCGGCCGCCAACGGCATCGGCAACGCCAGGTCCGCCGCCCTGGTGCAGGCCGCACTGGGCAACGGGGGAGTGGCCCGGGGCGCGCGCCTGCTGTCCGAGGCGGGATGCGAGCGGGCGTGGCGTCCGGAGTTCAGCGGGAAGGACCGGATCATCACCGTCGAGCAGACCTACAGCCTGGGCTTCGGCGTGTTCGGCACCACGTTCGGCTGGGGCGGCTGGGGCGGGTCGATGGTCATGACCGACCCGAAGTCGCACCTGACCGTCGCCTATGTGATGAATCAGATGCTCGACCCGCTGACCATGACCGACGGCCGCGGGCTCGGCCTGGTGATGGCCGCCTACGGCGGTCTGACCTGAGCGGTCCGGTCGGACGGACCGCTCAGACAGGCGCGCGCCGACGCCGTCGCGGTGTCAGTTCACCGCGACGACGTCGCCGCCGGTCACGCGGACCAGCTCGTCGAACGTCAGCGGGAACACGGTGTGCGCGTGCCCAGCCGCGGCCCAGACCTCCGGATAGTCGCGCAGCGCCATGTCGATGACCGTGCGCACCGGCGCCGGGTGCCCGACCGGCGCGACGCCGCCGATGCGCTGCCCGGTGTGCTCGTACACGAATTCCTTCGTGGCCCGGCCCAGGCTCGTGACCCCGAGGTCGGCGGCCAGCTTCGCGGTGTCCACCCGGTGCGCGCCGGAGGTGAGTACCAGCAGCGGGGCCCCGTCGGCGTCGAAGATCAGACTGTTCGCGATGGCGCCGACCTCGCACCCGATCTGATCGGCGGCCGCCTGGGCGTTCGGCGCCGACTCCGGCAGCACGACGACCCGGGGCTCGAAGCCCTTCGTCCGCAGCTTCGTCTCGACCGCGAGCACCGCGGGATGGTTGGCGATCCTTTCCATGCCCGCCGATATTAGCTCGGGCGGCGGTGTCCTGTCGGGCACAATACGCGCCATGGAACCGCTTGATCGGCTCGTGGAGCCCACCGAGATCGTCGCGGGCCGCTACCAGCTGCGGCCGCCGTCGCTGCGGGACGTGCCCGACATGATGGCGATGTCCCTGGACGAGGACATCCGGCTGTGGAACCCGCTGGCCTCCGGCGTCTCCGAGGAGCGGGCCCGCGCCTGGGCCGAGAAGTGGGCCGGCTTCGACGAGGGCAAGAGCGCCCTGTTCTGCGTCTACGGAGCCGTCGAGGGCCGCCTGCTCGGCATGGTGTCACTGCACAAGATCGACCTGGACAACTCCGCCGGCGAGCTCGGCTACCGCGTGGCGCCCTGGGCCCGCGGCCAGGGCATAGCGACGGTGGCCGTGCGCACGGTCACCGACTGGGCCTTCGGCTACCTCGGCCTGACACGTATGCAGCTGATCCACGCCGTGGAGAACGCGGCGTCCTGCCGGGTGGCCGACAAGGCCGGCTACTCGATGGAGGGAACGACGCGCAGCTCCTACCGCTACGGCGACGGCAAGCTGCACGACGAGCACATCCACGGCCGACTCGTGACCGACCTCGGCTGACTCACATATCCCAGTCCAGCGCCGGGGGCAGCACGCCCTCCCACGCCAGCAGCCATTCCTTCGTCCGCAGCCCGCCCCCGAACCCGCCGAGCCCATCGGCGGCCAGCACCCGGTGGCAGGGCACGACGATCGGCAGCGGATTGCTGCCCATTATCCCGCCGACCGCCTGCGACGCGGTGACCCCGGCCCCGGAGCCCTTCGCCAGGTCGCCGTACGTGACCGTGTCGCCGAAGGGCACGTCGGCCAGCAGCTTCAACACCCTCAGGCGCAGGCCGCTGACGCCGTACCAGTCCAGCGCGATGTCGAACTTGGTCCGGTCGCCCTCGAAGTACTCGCGCAGCTGGAGCAGCGCCTCGTCCAACTGCGCCCGGGCGATCCGCTCCGGACTGACACTCCGACCCGCCGCCACCGGCGCCTCCGCCGCGACCAGCACCTCCGGATCGAACTCCTCCGCCTCCTGCACCACCTCCGCCTCGGCCCGCCCCCGCTCCTGCGGGAACCGGACCATCCGCAACCCGCGGGGCGTGGCCCCCACCGTCAACGTCCCGATCGGGGTATCAAGCAACGCGGTCTGCATGACCCCCATTGTGCCAATCCGCACCGACACCCGGCGTAGGGTGACCGGCATGCCCCAGGCTTCCGCGAACGGCGTCCACCTCGAATACGAGACCTTCGGCGACCCCACCGCCGACCCGCTCCTGCTCATCATGGGCCTAGGCACCCAGATGACCGCCTGGCCCGTCCCCTTCTGCCAAGCCATCGCCGCCGCCGGCTTCCACGTGATCCGCTTCGACAACCGCGACAGCGGCCTGTCCACGATCCTGGACACCCCCACCCCCGACTTCGGCGCCATCCTCACCGGCGACCTGTCCACCGTCCCATACACCATGTCCGACCTCGCCACCGACGCCGCATCCCTCCTCGACGCCCTCTCCATCCCCACCGCCCACATCGTCGGCGCCTCCATGGGCGGCATGATCGCCCAACAACTGGCCATCGACCACCCCACCCGCACCCGCTCCCTGTGCTCCATGATGTCCACCACCGGCGCCCCCACCGTGGGCCAACCCGCCCCCGAAGTCCTGATGCTGATCTTCGCCCCCACCCCCACAACCCGCGAAGAAGCCATCAACAACACCCAACACCTCTTCGAAATCGTGGGCTCCCCCTCCTACCCCACCCCCACCCTCCACACCCTGATCGCCGAAGCCCACGACCGCTCCCACACCCCCGAAGGCACAGCCCGCCAACTAGCCTGCATCCTCGCCGCCCCCGACCGCACCCCAGCCCTCACCACCATCAAGATCCCCGCAGCGGTAATCCACGGCGAAGCAGACAAACTGGTCGACGTCAGCGGAGGCTACGCAACAGCCGCCGCCCTGGGCATCGATCCCCTGATCGTCCCCGGCGCAGGCCACGACCTACCGGAGGAACTGTGGAAGACGTACGTCGACGCGATCGTGGAGAACGCGAGTCGAGCGACGGGGCAGTGACGCTGGCTAAGCGAGAGCCAAGATAACAGGCCCAAGGATCTTCGAAGAGGACGGCGAGAACAGCAACCGGCCGACTGGCGGGGGACTGGCCGACCGTCGCCCTGACCACTGAAGGTCGCAGCGACGACAAGGCGGCCGATCGCGATGCTGTGGCGGTAAGGCTGGCCGCAGACAATGCGCGAAGCTGACCCGGCGGCCGGGTTACTGAGCAGCCCACCCCATCATGGCAATGCGCGGCAGCCAGCAGAACCAAACGCCATCACGCCCGCTGGCCCCGCCAGCATCACAACCGGCGGCGGCCAACAGAACCGATCGGCATCGCAACCGACTGCCCCGCTACCATCACAACCGGCAGCGGCCAACGAAACCGGTGATCATCGCAACCGGTCGCCCCGCTTTTGACTTTTGGTTTGCCCCAAAGTTAGGTCTTCGGTTCCGGTCTTTCCGTCGCTTCGGCGGGCGCAGCCAATCGCGCCGCCCAGGCGGTGTCAAGGCTCGCATCAGCCGGGGCACGGCACCCAAAGGGTCGCCTTGATACCGCCTGGGCGGTGTGATTCCTTCAGGCGACGATGCGACGGAAAGACCGGAACCGAAACCGGAACCACAGACCAAAGCCGCACCAGCCCGCCTGGCCCACTCTTTCCAGAGCGAGGCCCTCCCCGGAGGGGCCGCCGGAGGCGCAGTTGACCTTGACTGGCTTTTGATCTGGCCTTTGATCTGGCTTTTGACCTTGGGTTTCCCCATCCCCGCAACAGCTCTCGGAGATAGACCCCACCCCCCACCCAACGACCGCCACCGACCAGTCAGCACCATGGCCGAAGGTCGTCATCACCACCCGCATTCGGCACCACCCGAATCCACTGCACACCCCGCCCCCAGCCAGGTACAACTACCCCTATGGATCTTCAGCCCCACGCCGCCACTCTCCCCACCGCCACTCTCCCCACCACCACCCTCCCCACCACCACCCTCATCTCCGACCTCACCACCCACCTCCCCGCTCCCGACCGCCAACGCGTCCAAGACCGCCTCCACAGCAACCTCATGACATGGCTGACAACCGTCCGCCCCGACGGCCAACCCATCACCGTCCCCGTATGGTTCCTAGCCCGCGAAGACGGCACCATCGTCGTCTACAGTCGTGCCACCAAAGCCAAACTTCGCAACATCGCCGACAACCCAAAAGTCAGCCTCGGCCTTGACGTCACCGACATCGGACGCAACATCGTCCGCATCGAGGGCGAGGCACGCCACGACCCCACCCTCCCTCGCGCCGACCAGTACCCCGCCTACCTCGCGAAGTACGTCGAGCGCATGGGTGCCATGTTCGACACCCCCGAAAACTTCGGCGAGCAGTTCACCGCCGGCCTGGTCATCACCCCTACAAAGATCTACGCGGCGTGACCCGCCGAACCTCGTAGAGCTGCTTGTGCTGAACCCCGGCCTCCATCGCCGCCACCTCCGCGTCGGCCGAGGCCTGATCGGAGTGCCGGGACATCAGAAACCGATTGCCATTGTCATCCTGACGCCAGACCTCGAACTCTTCGACCCTCGCCCCGACCCCGACCCCGACCCCGACCCCGACCCCGACCCCGACCCCGACCCCGACCCCGACCCCGACCCCGACCCCGACCCCGACCCCGGGCTCGACCTCGACCTCGATCCCAGCCTCGACTCCGGCCTGGGCCCCGACACGAGCATCACGTCCATCACCCCCACCCCCAC